>NZ_JBFULS010000010.1:0-119084 GCF_054049775.1 Methylobacterium sp. P5_C11
GAGACCCTCAAGGACGCGACCGTCAAGCGCTACCACTACGACAGCCACGACCAACTGCGGGAACACCTCGCCGCTTTCCTGGATGCCTACAACTTCGCCCGGCGGCTCAAGACCCTACGCGGCCTCACGCCATACGAAGCGACCTGCCGAGCCTGGGCAGACGACCCAGGCCGGTTCAGATACGACCCAACCCATCTCACCTCGGGACTGAACACCTAGAAGCTTGTTCGGTCCTGATACTGGCCCAACGCCTCAGGTCCGAACGATACGACCTCAGCGCTTAACGGCCTTTGGCTCGTTTCGGCGAACAGCTGAGGACGAGACCGGTCCAACAGCTGCTTCCATCCGTCGTTGCCTTTAATAATTAACCGGTCTATTTCTAAATCATGAAGTCCGAATCGGTATCAGCAGTCACGGCACGGAAGAGGGGGCGCCCGCCGCGGCTGGAGCCGGCCTACGGAATGTCGCGAGAGGCCTTGATCCGAGCCGGCGTCGCACTGCTGTCGGAGAAGGGGTACTCAGCCACCGGCCTCGAAGAGGTCCTACGCAGCGCCGGTGTGCCGAAGGGTTCGTTCTACCACTACTTCGCGAGCAAAGATGTCTTCGGTGCCGAGCTCGTCGACGCGTACGCGAACTATTTCGCGCGCAAGCTCGACCGCTGGTTGCTCGACGAAAGGACGGCCCCACTTCAGCGCCTGAGGAACTTCGTCGCCGACGCGCGTGTCGGTATGGCGCGCTACGAGTTCCGCCGCGGCTGCGTCGTCGGCAATCTCGGGCAAGAGATGAGCGCCCTACCGGAGTCTTTCCGGGACCGCCTGCATGGGGTTCTGCTGGACTGGCAGACGCGGACTGAGCGCTGTCTCAGAGATGCCCAGGCCGCCGGTGAGATCGCCGCGGACGCCGATTGCACGGCACTGGCAGCCTTCTTCTGGATCGGCTGGGAGGGCGCGGTCCTCCGCGCAAAACTTGAGCGCAACCCTGAGCCCCTCGACCTCTTCGCCAACCTGTTCCTGACCTGTCTGGCGCGCTGAGCGCCACCCGCGGAGTGCACCGGATGTTCAAGGCGATTGTGATCGAAAAGGATGAGGCGGGCTACCGCGCCGGCTTGCGCGAGATCGACGAGGCGCACCTGCCCGATAGCGACGTCACCGTCGATGTTGCCTACTCGACGCTGAACTACAAGGACGGACTCGCGATCACCGGCAAGGGCCAGGTGGTGCGCAAGTTCCCGCTGGCGCCGGGCATCGACCTCGCTGGCACCGTCCGCGAGTCTCGACATCCCGATTACAAGACGGGTGATCAAGTCATCCTCAACGGCTGGGGTGTCGGCGAGGCCCACTGGGGCGGGCTGGCACAGGTCGCGCGCCTAAAGGGCGACTGGCTGGTCCCGCTGCCCGAGGCGTTCACTCCGCGCCAAGCGATGTCCATCGGCACCGCCGGCTACACTGCGATGCTGTGCGTGATCGCGCTCGAACGCCACGGCGTAAGCCCGGACAAGGGCGAGGTCGTCGTCACCGGCGCGGCCGGCGGCGTCGGCAGCACCGCGGTCGCCCTCCTGTCGCGGCTCGGCTACACCGTCGTGGCGGTAAGCGGACGCTCGGAGGAGGCCAGCTACCTGCGCGGACTCGGCGCAGCTGAGGTGGTCGACCGGGCGGCGTTCTCGCAGCCGGGCAAGCCGCTCGCCCGGGAGCGCTGGGCGGGGGCTGTCGACGTGGTCGGCAGCCACACCCTCGCGAACGTCTGTGCTGCCACGAAGTACCGTGGCGTCGTCACGGCCTGCGGTCTCGCTCAGGGCATGGATCTGCCGGCGAGTGTGGCCCCGTTCATCCTGCGTGGTGTCAGCCTGATCGGCATCGACAGCGTGATGTGCCCGCGGCCTGAGCGGCTTGAAGCCTGGGGCCGGCTTGCCCGTGACCTGGACCCGGTCAAGCTCGACGCAATTACGAACGAAATCGGCCTGTCGGATGTCGTAGCCACGGCAGAGCGCCTGATGGCCGGCCAGGTGCGCGGCCGTGTGGTCGTCGACGTCAACCGCTAAAGGTCTCGATCCGACCCGGCAGTTCGACTGCTGGCGCATGTAACAAGAGCACGAGGAAAATCTGAATACAATGACTTGACGACAAGCGCGGCGCCGCCGCCGGACTGACAAAAACAATCGCAGTCCGCTCATAACAATGGAGGAACGACCATGAAGGGTGTATTCGCGCTGGCGATGCTGTTCAGCGGCACGGCTGCTGCGCACGCCGATCCTCTGCCGACCTTTCGCATCGGCGTGCTGAACGACCAGTCCGGCCTCTACGCCGACATCGCCGGCCCCGGATCGGTCGATGCCGCACGCATGGCGGTTGAAGACTTCAAGCCGGAGAACAAGGGCTTCCGTGTCGAGGTTCTATCGGCCGACCACCAGAACAAGCCCGATATCGGTGCGGCTATCGTGCGGCGCTGGTTTGACGTAGACCATGTCGACGCCATTGTCGACGTGCCGACATCGTCGGTTGCGCTTGCCGTCTCGAACATCGCGAGCGAGAGGAATAAGGCCTTTCTCATCGCCAGCGCTGGCAGCTCGGACCTGACCGGCAAGAACTGCACCCGCACGAACGTCCACTGGACCTACGACACCTGGGCGCTCGGCAACAGCACGGCCCGCGCGGTGATCAAGCAAGGCGGAAGATCTTGGTATTTTCTCACGACGGACTATGCGTTCGGCCACGCCCTTGAGCGCGATGCCACCGAGGCCGTGACGAAGGCCGGCGGCAAGTCCCTCGGCCACGTCCTCGCGCCCTTCCAGAGCACCGACTACTCCTCCTACCTTGTCCAAGCCCAGGGCAGCGGCGCGCAGGTCGTCGCGCTCGCCAATTCTGGCGGCGACACGATCAACGCCATCAAGCAGGCCTCGGAGTTCGGCCTCACCGAGGGCGGGCAGAAGCTCGTCGCACTCCTGGCCTTCATCTCCGACATCCATTCGATCGGCCTGAAGGTCGCTCAAGGTCTGACCCTGACCGAGGCGTTCTACTGGGACCTCAACGACGGCACCCGCGCCTGGGCAAAGCGGTTCGCAGCTCGCAATGGTGGCCGCTACCCGACCATGAACCAAGCCGGCACCTACGCCTCGACGCTCCACTGGATGAAGGCCATCGCCGCCATCGACAAGGACAAGGCGCATCACGGCACCGAGGTCGTCACGCAGATGAAGGCGATGCCGACCGAGGACGCGTTATTCGGGCACGGCTCGATCCGCGCCGACGGGCGCACCATCCACGACCTCTACCTGTTCCAAGTGAAGAGCCCGGCGGAGTCGAGGGGCGCGTACGATTACTATAAGCTTCTCGACACCATCCCCGGCGAGCAGGCCTTCCGGCCCATGGCCGACGGGGGCTGCCCCCTCGTGGCCAACACAGCCGCGAAGTGAGGTGGCCTGGCCATGGCGCTCCCTGACGCGGTCGAGGGCGCTGACGTCGCCGCCAAGCGGACGGCGATGGCGCTGCTGCTTCTCAGTGAGGTTGCGGCAATGGCGACGTGGTTCGCCACCACCGCCTCGATCGGCGCGATCCGCACGCACTGGACGTTGAGCCCCTTCCAGGAGGCTCTGCTCACCAACAGCGTCCAGGCCGGGTTCGTCGCCGGTACCCTAGTCAGCGCGCTGTTGGGGCTAGCGGACCGGTTCGACCTGCGCCGGCTGTTCTGCGGGTGCGCCGTGGTAGCGGGCCTCGCCAACTTGGCGATGCTGGCCTTCGAGCCTACTTCGCCGGTGGTGCCGCTGCTACGCTTCGTGACCGGGGCCTGCATGGCCGGCGTCTACCCGGTCGGCATGAAGATCGCCGCGACCTGGGCGGTGGGCGACCTGGGGCTGCTGATCGGCCTGCTGGTGGCCGCGCTCACCCTCGGCTCGGCGCTCCCGCATCTCGTGGCGGCATTCGGCCAGCTCGACTGGCACCTGCCGGTGCTCGGCGCGGCGCTGGGGGCGCTCCTGTCTGCTGCCCTGATCCGCTTCGTGCGCCTCGGGCCGCTGCGGTCGGAGGCGCCACCCCTGCGTCTGGAGAACGCGCTGGAAGCGTGGCGCAACCGCGGCGTGCGCCTGGCCAACCTCGGCTATCTCGGCCACATGTGGGAACTCTACGCCATGTGGGCCTGGATCGGTGCCTTCATGGCTGCGAGCTTCCGGGAACGCTACGGCAATGCGCCCCCGTTCCCCCCAGAACTCGCCGCCTTCGCTGTGGTCGCCGCCGGAGCTTTTGGTGCCATGCTCGGCGGCTGGGCGGCGGACCGGTTCGGACGCACCCTGGTCACCGGAGCCTCGATGCTCGCCAGCGGCTGCTGCGCCATCGCGGTCGGCTTCCTGTTCGGCGGCCCCGCCTGGGCGGTGCTGTCGGTAGGCGTGCTCTGGGGAGTAGCCGTGATCGCAGACTCGGCGCAGTTCTCCGCTGCGGTGAGCGAACTCAGCGATCGCCGGCTGATCGGCACGATGCTGACCGTCCAAACCTGTGTCGGTTTCCTGCTGACGCTCGTCAGCATCCAACTCATCGCCTTCGCGGGGACCTATTTCGGCTGGCGCTTCGCCTTCGCACTGCTCGCTATCGGGCCATTCCTGGGGCTCGCCTCGATGCTGCGGCTGCGGCGCCTGCCCGAGGCCAAGCGACTGGCGGGAGGACGCAAGTGACAGCGAGGAGAAAGCCGCCTGTGACCTTCACGACGATCACCTACGAGACGCTCGCGCCCGTGGCCCGCATCACGCTGAACCGACCGGAGCGCACCAATGCGATCAGCGCGACCATGCTCGACGAACTCGCGCAGGCGATGGACGCGGCCGAGGCCGACGCGGCGGTGCGCGCCGTGATCGTGCGCGGGGCCGGTACGGCCTTCTCCTCGGGCTTCGACCTCAAGGATCAGATGGCACTCCGCCCCGAAGGCGTGAGCCAGTGGCGCCCGATCCTGCGCAAGGACTTCGACGTGCCGATGCGTTTCTGGCACTGCCCGAAGCCGACCATCGCGGCGGTGCGCGGCCCGTGCCTTGCGGGCGCCTGCGAGCTGGCACTGGCCTGCGACCTGACCGTGGCGGCCGAGGACGCCTTCTTCGGCGAGCCGGAACTCAAGTTCGGGGCCGGAATCGTGGTGATGATCCTGCCCTGGATCGTCGGGCCGAAGGCCGCCAAGGAGATCATCCTCACGGGCGAGGACCGCATCCCGGCGCGGCGCGCCTACGAGATCGGGATGGTCAACCGGGTGGTGCCCGCCGCCGATCTCGACGACAGCGCCCTACACCTCGCCCGGCACATCGCCGCGATCGACCCGAACCTCGTTAAGGAGACGAAGCGGGCGATCAACCGCTCCATCGAGGCGCGCGGCATGCTGGAGGCCTTGGAGATGGCCCTCGACATCGACCTGCTGATCGAGGGCGAAGGGTCGCCGGACAAACGGGCCTTCATGGACATCGCCCGATCTCAAGGTCTCAAGGCGGCGCTGGAGTGGCGGGACAGCCGCTTCCCGGGAGCCAGGTCATGACCGGGGCGCTCGCGACGATCATGCGCGAGGGGCTCGCCCACCCAGGCAACCGAGTGGACGAGGCCTTCGGCCCCGGGATGTCGGGGCACGAGCTCGACGCGCACGCGGACCTCGTGGCGGGATTGCTGCGCGAGGCAGGCGTGCGTCCGCATGAGCCCGTGCATGTGAGCATCGGCAACCGAGCCCTTGATCTCGGGACGCTGCTCGGCGTCTGGCGGATAGGGGCTGTCGCAGTGCCCGTGCATCGGACCGCCGCGCCGCTCACCCGCGCGGCGGTCGAGCGGGCGACGCGCGCCCGCTTCTTGGTCGATGGGCTCACCCTAGATACGATCGTGGACGAGGCGCCGCCTGAGCGGCCACTTCTGAACGGGGCTGCGCTCGTAGTGTTCACCTCGGGCAGCACCGGAGCACCGAAGGGCGTGGTGCTCGGGCACGATGCCCTGGCGCGCAAGCTCGCGGTCCTCGATCGGTTGCTGGACTTCAGTCCGGACGATGTGGTCGTGGTGCCGCTCCAGTTGACGTTCATCTTCGGCATCTGGGCGAGCCTCCTTGCGATCCGCTCTGGGGCAACCCTCGTCCTCGTCCCGAAATTCACTCGCGCGACGCTCGCGGGCCAACTCGCCGCGCAGGCGACCGTGCTCGCCGCGGTGCCGACCATGCTGCGGGCCTTGCTTGCCGATGGTGCTCCGCCGGGTCCTAAGCTCCGTGCGGTGCTGACCGGGGGCGAGGCGCTCAGCCCGTCCCTGGCCCAAGCGGCCTGCGGCAGCTGGCCGGACGCCGAGCTCATCGACCTCTACGGATCGACCGAGACCGGCTCCTGCGATTTCTGCCACTGGCCGCGGGATGCCGCGGTGGCCGGGTCCATCGGTGTCCCGACAGAGGGCGTGTCGTTCCGCATAGTTCGAGACGACGGCACGCTGGCCCCTCCCGGCGCGGTGGGCGAGCTGCAGATTTGCACCGTGTGCGGCATGCTGGGCTACCTCGACAATGCCGAGCTGACCCAAGCCTCATTCGAGGCAAGTCACTTCAGAACGGGAGATCTCGCACGTCTGCGACCGGACGGTCAGGTTGAGCTCGTCGGACGCTCGAAGGAGATCATCTCGCGTGGCGGCAACAAGATCTCGCCGCTGGAGATCGAGAACGCCCTCTGCGCGCATCCGGACGTCGCTGCAACCTTGTGCGCCGGCGTACCCGACGAACGTCTCGGCGAGGCGATCCACGCCGTAGTCGTGCTGAAGCCCGGGCTCGCGTTGACGGTGGACGAGCTTAGGCGCTGGGCGTTGGCTAACCTCGAACGCTACAAGGTGCCGGACGTGATCGTCTTCAGCGACGTGCTGCCATGTGGCGCGACCGGTAAGGCGAGCCGTGCGATGGTCAGTACGATCACACAGGTGTCCACCGACACTTCGACAGCGAGCATGCATCGCGCGCTGCCGGGGCTTTGAGCATCAGGTACTTAATCCCGTTCAGATCCGAACTCAAAACGGAGGAAACGATGCCGGCCCAGCATGCTCCCTCGCCCCCGGCTGAAGACGAAGCCTGCCCCTGTCGCGACGGCATGTTCGCCACCCGCGGCGCCGACCGACGCCGGTTTCTCGTCGCCGCGGGTTCCGGCGTCGCCGCAGCACTTGCGGCGGGTCGGACTATGGCCGACGACGGAGTCCCAGCCGGCGCCCGCCATTTTGATGTGCCCAGTGACCCGACCAAAGAGCAGGGCCGCCCCGTCGCTGCGGACGGCGGCTATGGATCACGCTCACAGTTCGAGAAGGCTGTACGGGTACGCTACCCAACGCCCAACGAGAACACGTCCTGGTCATTGACCCCACTCGCCGCGCTGGTCGGCAACATCACGCCCTCCGGGCTACACTTTGAGCGGCACCACGGCGGCATCCCCTCCATCGATCCCAAGCGCCACAGCCTCGTCGTCCACGGTATGGTTGGCACCCCGAAGCGGTTCAGCATGGACGACCTCCAGCGCCTGCCATCGGTGACGCGCAAGCACTTCATCGAATGCTCCGGCAACGGCTTGACCGAATGGAAGAAGCCGACGCTCAAGACGGTTCAGGGCACGCACGGGCTGCTCAGCACGTCGGAGTGGACCGGCGTGCTCTTCTCGACCCTGGCCCGCGAGGTCGGCCTGCAAGAGGGAGGAGGCTGGGTTCTCGCCGAGGGCGCGGACGCCGCCGTGATGACCCGGTCCATCCCCCTGGAGAAGCTCCTCAAGGACGGGATCATCGCCTATGGCCAGAACGGCGAGGCGATCCGCCCCGAACAGGGCTACCCGGTCCGTCTGCTGCTGCCCGGCTACGAGGGCAACACCCACATCAAGTGGCTGCGGCGACTAGAGGTCAGCGACAAGCCCTTCATGACGCGGGAGGAAACCTCCAAGTACACGGACCTGATGGCGGACGGCCGTGCACGGCAATTCTCGCTCGACATGGACGCGAAGTCAGTCATCACGTTCCCATCCGGCGACATGCGTCTGCCCGGTCCCGGAGTCTACAACGTCACCGGCTTCGCTTGGTCCGGACGCGGGCGCGTACAATCGGTGGACGTATCGATCGACGCGGGCAAAACCTGGTATCCGGCCTACCTTGGCTCGGCGCCTGAGCCGATGTGCACGGTGCGCTTCACCTTCCCTTGGACCTGGGACGGCACGCCCGCCGTGCTGCAAAGCCGGTGCGTGGACGAGACCGGCTACTTTCAGCCGACGCGCCAGCAACTGCTCGCCATCCGCGGCGACCACGGGCCATCCGCCTCGATCTACCACCTGAATGCGATCCAGAGCTGGGCCGTCGCGAGCACCGGGGAGGTCAGCAATGTCCATGCGTGAGCGCGTGCGCGGCCTTGAACCGACGACGTCAGTTCTACTCGGCCTTATGCTTCTCGCGACGCCTGCGGCGTCCCAGACGGCGGCCGATACCCGCCTCGGCGTCGGCAAGCCGGTCACCGAAGCCGAGCTTGGGGCCTACTTTTCGATCCCGCCGAGCGGGAAGGGTTTGCCGCCGGGTCACGGCAATGCTCAGGAAGGCGCCACGGTCTTCCAGGAACAGTGCGCCGCCTGTCACGGTGAGAAGCTCCAGGGCAACATGGCGCCCGGCATCGGCGCCGATCGATTGGTCGGCGGTCGCGGCAGTCTTGCGTCGGATAATCCGATCAAGACGACTGAGAGCTACTGGCCGTACGCCACGACGCTGTTCGACTACGTCAAGCGCGCGATGCCGTTCAATGCGCCGGGCTCGCTCACGGACGACCAAGTCTACGCGGTCGTCGCGTACATCTTGTCGGAAGGACACGTCATCACGCCCGACGAGAATTTGGATGCGACCAGCCTACCCAAGGTGCAGATGCCCAACCGCGGCGGGTTCATCCCCGATCCTCGGCCAGAACTTAGTCTCTATCGATAGCGTATCATCGCGCGTTGGCCCTCATTCGGGATGGCGTCATAAAACGTAAAATCCTGCCTGCGATGTCTGCGCACAGGAAGCCAATATGCGCACGGTAGTGTCTGGGTTGGGCGCAAAGCCGAAGGTCCGGTTTCCGGCCGAAACTTGAGCTCCGCTGCCGGTGCAACCGCACCTTGCCGCATAACATCAGCCCGAACTCGTACGGACATGTGCCCGGCGGGGTCGTCGCTCACCTCGCGAGGGAGGCCGTTAGTCAGCGGCCAAGCGTTGGTTCGTGGACCGGTTGGGGGGATACATGGGCGAGTTCAATGTCGTGTTGCCCTCGTCCTGCCAGGCGTGATCCGGCGCTCGTTCATTGTCTCGAACAAGGGCGACCACCGCCGGCGAGGGCTCTCCACAGGATGACCCGCTAGAGCTCTCCGCCGGAACCCGCTCTCGCCGGCCTGATCTTTACTTGGCCGGCACCAACTCGGCTCTGGTAGGCCAGTTGTCGAGCAGGTCGATGATAGCGGTCTCACCGTCCTCCTTGTGCAAGGTAGACGGATCGATGTTTGTGATCCCAAGCTTCTGAAAAAAGATGCTGTTTCTCATCTTTGCGTCGGCTAGCAGCTTCGGATAGGAGATGATCTCTACAACCGCATCAGGATTGTTGAGATATCCGACAAGCCCCTGGCCATCCGGTGTTTCATGGAACCGATAACCTTCGATGGCCTCACGAAGAGAGTCCGTGATGTCTGCAATGATGTAGCAGTGAAATGTTGCGTTCTTCAGTCGTGGCGAGAGTTGTCGGCCCTTGGTGTCCTTCAAAGACGTTGATGTCTTAAAATTTTTAATATAGCCCATAATTTGCTTAAGCGGGTTCTCTTCGCCATCGTAGTCGTCTCTTGAAGGGCGCTTGAATTCTACCAATACCACCGTGTTGGCGGCTTCCTGCTCCCGCCAAGCGAAGCAGGTATCGTAGAAAAATGCGATATCAGGCCGGTCAAGGGATTTATTGTCCGTGTAAGACTTTAACGGACGGTCAGATGCAAAGTGCGCGAAAAACGCCAAGCGGTCGTCGATGAGCCAGAGTTTATGGTCACCGATCTCGATGCTGGCCGAGTCGGTGCGCATCGGCACGATGAGCTTGTGCACTGCCTCTTCGAGGTAGTGCTTGGTTGTGCCCTCTTGAAATTGAGCGTAGCGGTCTAAGATGTCGATCACGCTTTTCCTCAGCAGAACGTACTCCGCGAGTACACTTTTCTGCTGGTCCTGCACAAAGTCCTGATAAGCCTCTACTTTCCGACCAAGTTCCTCGGTGAAGCTCGGACCTGCCTTAGTGACCTCTTCTATTTGCTTGAACTCGTGGTTGGTCTTCCGAAATCTGTGACGGCACATTTCCACGTAGACGGCCTCCCTGGAGGTAACGCCAGGAGCTAGCTTATTGATGAAATCTTCCATCTCGCCGTGCAAGTATAGAAATTGAGGATATTCCTCGATCACCTGCTGCACGAGCTGGTGCTTCTTCTCCTTTAATCGACTTACGTATGTGTCGAGGTAGACCATGACCGACGCCTGAAGCGCGCGCCGGATGTCGCGGTTCTCCGCACTGTCAAAGCTGAAGCCAGTTCGTTCCTGGTTGACGTGGGCGTCGAGGTGGGCGCCCGATACGCACCCGATGTAAACCTCGTTGCCATCGAGGGATTTAAGGCCAATCGCATCGTCGATGACCGTCTCCTCGACCGCTCGATCGTTGGCGGTTAGGAACAGGCAGTTGTAGGCCTTCTTGTTCGTGTCGGGCCGGACCGATTTCGCGGCGCGGATGTGACGGATCGTGAGGTCAATCGAGGCGTCCTCTCCGAGCGGGATGGTCACGCGCTGCTCGGCCGTGTTCCGAACGAGGTCGCCGAATGCCGCCTTCAAATCCACGGTCTCGATCCCATCCGCCATCTTGATGGACGGGGCGAGATCCGCTGCCAGGAGCTGCATGAAATGCCCGATCATACGTTGACGCAGCGTAGGTGCGTCGACCGGGCACTTCGTGCCGTCAGCAGTGTCGTAGGTCCGCAGCGAGATCCGAGTGCCTGGTCCGGTCGGGAATGGCTCGATCCCGGTCTTCAGCAAGACCTGCTCGTCCTCCCTGAGCACGAAGTCGAAGGCTCGCACGGCAAGTGCACCGGAGTTGTCCAAGTAAGTGCTCTCGACCTTGATGTCTCGGAATACTTTGAGCCATCCGAGCCGGCCAACGCCTTCGCCACCTCGATGGAGTTTGTGTTGCGAGTCGGGCCGCAAGAACGACGCGTAGTTCTCGTCGTTCAAGCCGATCCCATTATCCTCTATCACGAATCCGATGACGGGAGAGTCGGGCTTCTTTGGGTCTTCCCGCAAGACCTCGACCTGAATGGAACCTTGTGTCTTCGCCTTGTCGCGGTGCCGATCGTCGATTGCATGCAGCCCGTTAGATACGGCTTCGAAGAGCGGCATGAGGGCAGAAATAGCGGAGGGCTTGAGCGACAGGCGCTTAACGCGGCCAATTAGGTCGGTTGCTAGCGTTGGCATTCTCGGTCCCTGGCCGTCGCGGGAACGAGTGGTGCTATGCGTAGCCGTGCCCGCACGGGCCGGCAATCGCCTGTGCGGGGCACATCAACAAGGTTGAAGGTATCGATGGTCCGATAGATGCAGTGCATCGCCGAGGTTAAGTTTATCATCGACGGCATGACGTAGAATGCATCATGGGCACGGTAGCACACTGGCGTAACAGCCACGAGCCCTCCGCTCGGCGTTCGATGACGTCGAAGACCCCGCACAAATTGATCATCCTTTCTGTGCCAGCCCTCGGAGCCGCCATTGTTCCTGCAAAATGGGATGTCCGGTACTAGGCGTTGAGCTGGTGTCCACTTATGGCGCGAAGCCGAACGCCCGCTTCTCACTGCTCAATCGCGGCAGTTCAACGCCATGCTCGTGCCGGCCCGATTCTCTGCGCACGCCCTCCGAGTTCGCTTGCCCAATCGTCCGTCAAGTGACTCGGCATGAGTTCGGCACTCATTGCGCCGAGCTGGACCCCGGCAATAGGCCACGGCGGAGCCGGAGCAGCTTCTCGGCAGCATGGGGAACGGCGAGGAACGCCATGGGGAACATGGGGAACACCTCGGCCGCTCAGAGGACGATATATCGCAGAAGGTGCAATGGGTTAGTTGGAGCGGGCGATCGGGATCGAACCGACGACATTCAGCTTGGGAAGCTGACGTTCTACCACTGAACTACGCCCGCCGACATGGCCGGCACGGAAATGGCTTGCTCCGGATACCGAACTCCGAATGCGCTCCGTGCGCTCATGTACGGCTACGATCTAGCAGCCCGAGGACGATGGCGTCAAACGGATCCTGGCCGGTCAAAGGTGCGCTCGGACGTATCGGTGAGGAGCAATCGCCGGCACGCCGAAGATTGCCGGCGCCTACCGGCCGCGCTGCCCACGACGAGGCGCAACGGCCCGCGGGTGCGGAGCGTTGTCGGCGTTTGGTCGAGGCAGCACCTTCCGACGAACGCGACCCGTCCCATGCCGGAGTCGCTAATTCTGAGGCGATCGTCCTGGGGGCCACGACGGGCTCCGGTCGAGACTACCGTCCGTGCGCCCGCGCGGCCTCAGGCGACGCGGGAGAGGCTGCCGGACTGCGATCCGAGCGTGCCGCGCGCCGAATCGTAGGCGCGGTTGCGTAGGGCCGTCTCGCTCGGCAACTGCTCGATCACGTTCCCAGACGACGGGTCGAGCACCTGGAAGACGATCGTGCTGGTGTCCCGGTCCTGGATGTAGCGCGCCTTTCCGCCATTCGACCCGATATCGAGCTTCACCGCGGGTTCGAGGGGCGCAGCATTCGCAAGAGGTCCTGGCGCCTCCTGCGACACGGCGGGGGCGGACGTCGCTCCGAGGGCATCGAGTCCCTGAGGCCCCGGCGTCGTGGTGGTCAACGGTCGGATCTCCATCCCCGGTCTCCTGCGATCCTGTGATCGGAGGATTGAGGCGGTTCGGGGCCTAACCGTCGGTTAACGCCGGAGACCGGTCCACCGGAGGCCGATCGGCGTTCGGGGATGCGATGAAGATCGCGTTAGCGCGCGCCCACAAATGTCCCGCATCGTTCCGGTGCGGGATCGGGCAGCGCCGCCCGGGTGGCACACGAAAAACCCGCGCCCGGTGGCGGGCAGCAGGTTCGGATCGATCGGTGTCGCGCGGCGCGGCGGTCCGGCGGTTGCCGGCCCCTTCGGATCGGGAAGGAGCCGGCTTTCCTGGCGGTCGTGTTGTCGTATCAGCCGGCGGCGTCGACGTAGAGTTTCCCGCCCTCCGCCAGGAATTCCTGCGACTTCGCCCGCATGCCGGCCTCGGCCTCGGCCTTCGACATCGCGGGCGACGCGCCCACGACCTCGCCGGCCTCCTCCATCGCCAGCACCTCGGCGCGCAGGTCCTGCGTGATCTTCATCGAGCAGAACTTCGGCCCGCACATCGAGCAGAAATGCGCGACCTTGTGAGCGTCCTTCGGCAAGGTCTCGTCGTGGTAGCGCCGGGCCGTGTCCGGATCGAGCCCTAAGTTGAACTGGTCCTCCCAGCGGAAGTCGAACCGGGCGCGGCTGAGCGCGTCGTCCCGGAGCTGCGCGGCGGGATGCCCCTTGGCGAGGTCGGCGGCGTGGGCGGCGATCTTGTAGGTGATGACGCCGGTCTTCACGTCGTCCCGGTCCGGAAGGCCGAGATGCTCCTTCGGCGTGACGTAGCAGAGCATCGCGGTGCCGAACCAGCCGATCATCGCGGCGCCGATGCCCGAGGTGATGTGGTCGTAGCCCGGCGCGATGTCGGTGGTCAGCGGGCCGAGGGTGTAGAACGGCGCCTCGCCGCACTCCTTCAGCTGCTTCTCCATGTTGACCTTGATCTTGTGCATCGGCACGTGGCCGGGGCCTTCGATCATCACCTGACAACCCTTGTCCCAGGCGATCTTGGTGAGCTCGCCCAGCGTCTCCAGCTCGCCGAACTGCGCGGCGTCGTTGGCGTCGGCGATCGAGCCCGGGCGCAGGCCGTCGCCCAGCGAGAACGAGACGTCGTAGGCCCGCATGATGTCGCAGATCTCGTCGAACCGCTCGTAGAGGAACGATTCCCGGTGCCCGGCGAGGCACCAGCGGGCCATGATCGAGCCGCCGCGCGAGACAATGCCTGTGACCCGCCGGGCGGTCAGGGGCACGTGGGCGAGGCGCACGCCGGCATGGATGGTGAAGTAGTCGATGCCCTGCTCGGCCTGCTCGATCAGCGTGTCCTTGAAGACCTCCCAGTCGAGCTTGAGCGGGTCGCCGCCGACCTTCTCCAGCGCCTGGTAGATCGGCACTGTCCCGATCGGGACCGGGCTGTTGCGGATGATCCACGAGCGGATGTTGTGGATGTTGCGGCCGGTCGACAGGTCCATGACCGTGTCGGCGCCCCAGCGGATCGACCAGACGAGCTTCTCGACCTCGTCGGCGGCCGAGGATGTCACGGCCGAGTTGCCGATGTTGGCGTTGATCTTGACCAGGAAGTTCCGGCCGATCGCCATCGGCTCCAGCTCGGTGTGGTTGATGTTGGCCGGGATGATCGCCCGGCCACGGGCGATCTCGTCGCGCACGAATTCCGGGGTGATGAACGGCGGGACCGAGGCCCCGAAGCTCTGGCCGTCCGCGAGCGCGGCCTCGGCGCCCGCGAGCATCGCCTCGCGGCAGACGTTCTCGCGATGGGCGACGTAGATCATCTCCTCGGTGATGATTCCCGCGCGGGCGAACTCGTACTGGGTCACCATCTGGCCCGGGGCCGCCTTGCGGATGGTCCGCTCGGCGGGGCAGGGGGCCACGAGCTTGTCGCCCGCGAAGCCGTTATCCTCGGGCTTCACCGCCCGCGGCGCGACGGCCGCGTAGCCGCGCGCCGCGATCCAGGGCTCGCGCACGCTGGGGAGGCCGGCATTGAGGTCGATGCGGGCGTCGGTCTCGGTGTAGGGGCCCGACGGGTCGTAGACCCGCACCGGCTCCTCCTTCGGATCGGAGAGGACGATCTCGCGGTAGGGGACGCGGATGTCCGGCCGTCCGGCCGGGTTCGCGTAGGCCTTGCGCGATCCGGTCACCGGACCCGTGGTCACGGTCTCGGGGCTGCCTTTCACGTCCTTGGGGAGAACGGGTGCGTTCATCGTGGGCCTCTCCTGGCTCTGGAGCGGTCCGGTCCACGCGATGGCCGAGATGAGATCCGGTCGCGCCACGCGCGGCCGCAGGTTCCCGTCCCTCCGCCGGTATGAGCCGGATCAGGTTCAAGGGTCAGGGCAATGCGCCCAATCTCAGCCCCCTGCGGGGCTCCCCTCGGAACGTTTCCAGACTCGGTCCCGCGCCCGCCTTTGTCAATGCATCCCCGGTTGCCTTAGACAACACATCAGGAAAACCCTTCGTCCGACCCCGCGCGCGCCCGGAATTTTCCACCCCGCATGCGTCTTCTCGCCGGTCTCTTGCTCACCGAGCTCTTGTTCGGCGGCCTCGCATGTGCCGTCCTCGCGCTCGGCCAGCGACGCTTCCTCTATCCGGGCGCTCAGGGTCGGCCGATCCGCGTGGCGGTGCCTCCCGGGATCGCGGCGATCACGGTCGCGACGGTGGACGGCGAGACCCTGCACGGGCTTTGGCGTCCTCCGCGGCCGGGCTGCGGCGTGGTCGTCACCTTCCACGGCAACGGATCCCGCCCGGAACCGCACGCGGCGCGCTTCGCCGCGGGTCCGTGGCGGGCGCAGGGCTGGGGCGTCCTCAGCGTGGCCTATCGGGGCTATCCGGGCTCGACCGGGCGCCCGGACGAGGACGGGTTGATCCGCGACGGTCTGGCGGCCGCGGCGGCCGCCACGGCACGGGCGCCCGGCGCGCCGATCCTGCTGCACGGCCACTCCCTCGGTGCCGCCATCGCGGTGGCCGTTGCCGAACGGGTGTCGTCGGTCGGGCTCTACCTGGAGGCGCCATTCGATTCGATGACCCATGCCGTGCGGCTGCATGTCTCGCTGGTCCCGACCTGGCTCCTGCGCGACACGTACCGCTCGGACTTGCGCATCCGCGGCGGAAGCGAGCCGGTGCTGATCGTGCAGGGCCGTGACGATCCGGTGGTGCCGGTCAGATTGGCCTTCGGCCTCGCTGCCGCGGCCGGTTCGCGGGCGCGGATCGACGTCGTCCCGGGCGATCACGTCTCCATCCTGGGTGTGCGGGATCGCGAGGCCGCGGAGGTGTTCGGCCGGCTCGTGCGGCCGGCCTGCCCGCACCTGACCGATGGGCGGCTTTAGGGGGAGAGGCCCGTGGTCGGGCGGCGATCGCAACGCTGGCGTGAGGACGATTCGGACACTGCGGGCGGGCAGAGCCCAGCCGATCCGGTCTGCCCGCTCTGCGAGCGGCCGATCCCGCGCCGCGCCCGATCCAGCCTCCATCACCTGACACCGAAGCTGAAGGGCGGTACCCACCACGGCACCGTCCGGCTGCATCAGATCTGCCATTCGGCGATCCACGCACGCTACAGCGAGGCGGAGATCGCCAGGCGCTTGGCCGACATGGAGGCCCTCCGGAGCGATCCGGAGATCGGTCGGTTCCTCGTATGGATCCGCGGAAAGCCCGACGATTTTCACGCCGCGACCCGCATGACCCGCGACCGTCGGGCGGCGCGGCGCAAGATCTGATCGGCCGCCGTTTACCGCCCGTTCGGCACGTCCGAAGATCGCGGCTGTTGCAGGCCTTGCCGTCAACCCGAGCGGGTTCAGGATCGCCCCGGTTTCGAGGGTGTGGCGATGGCTGGGGTCGGGGATGCGGGCGGGCGGCTCGCCTGGGTCGATATCGCCAAGGGGATCTGCATCCTCCTGGTGGTGATGATGCATTCCGTCACCGGGACAGGCGAGGCTATGAGCGGCGAGGGGTTCCTCCACCCGATCGTCGCCTTCGCGAAGCCGTTCCGGATCCCCGACTTCTTCCTGTTGTCGGGCCTGTTCCTGGGCCGCGTGATCGACCGTGACTGGCGGTTGTTCTCCGATCGCCGGGTCGTCCACTTCGCCTATTTCTACTTGCTGTGGCTGGTGATCCAGTCGGTCGTCAAATACGGGAAGATCGTCGGCGATGCCGGACCCGGGGCCTTCGCGGCCCACCTCGTCCACGCCCTGATCGAGCCGTATTCCAGCCTCTGGTTCATCTACCTGCTGGCGGTGTTCTCGGTCGTCACCAAGGCCCTGCGCCGCGTGCCGGGCTCCGGGCTTCTGGTCGCGGCCGCGCTCCTGCAGATCGCCGACATCCGCAGCGAGTCCACGCTCATCGAGGAGTTCTGTGCCCGGTACGTCTATTTCGTAGCGGGCTACCTGTTCGCCGACCGGATCTTCGGCCTCGCCGACATCGCGCGGCAGCGCCCTGGCCTCGGCCTCTGCGGCCTCGCCGCCTGGGCGGCTGCGGAGGGCTGGCTCGCGCTGACCCCGACGGCTGTCCCGGATCATCCCACCCTCGCCAGCCTGCCCCTCGTGAGCCTCGCCCTCGGCGCCGCTGGCGCACTGGCGATCGTGGTGGCCGCCTCCCTGATCGGCCTGGCCGGCGGTCCGATCGCCGAGGCCGTGAGAACCTGCGGACAGCGCTCGATCGTGATCTATCTCGCCTTCTCGTTGCCCATGGCGGCCACCCGGGAATTGCTCGTGCGCACCGGCGCGGTCGCCAATATCGGCCTCGCGTGCCTCACCGTGATGGCGATGGCGGTGCTGCTGCCGCTTGTCCTGGAGCGTCTCGTGCGCGGCACGGCGCTCGACCTGCTGTTCGTGCGGCCGCGTTGGTTCCGGCTCGTGTCCTCCGCTCCGCGCCCGCGGCCGGCCCTGCGGACCACCTGACGCGCCGGCCTCAGACCTCGAACGCGATACCGATCCGGCGGCTGCGCCGCCACACCACGGTGGCCGCCCGCGGCTCGGCGTCCGCCGATACGCGCAGCGGGAAGCGGTCGGGCACTACCTGTCCGTCCTCCACCTCGATCTGCGCCCCCGTCCCAGTGGCGTCCCACACGAGGCAGCCGACCTCGCCTGCGGGAAGCAGGACGGTGCCGAAGGTGAAGGCGTTCTTCCGGAAGGCGCCGCGCCGATTTTCCGACATCAGCTCCCCCATCCGGTCTCGCGCATGCGCGGACACGGGCTCCGCCGCATTCGATGATGCGGGATGAGGGTTAACAGGGCAGATACGATTTGAGGCCTGCCCGGATGCCGGCGATCAATAATCGTCCGGAACACCCCGGTAGCGGTGCGGCCTTGGTTCATAATCGTCGTCGTAAGGCCAGGACATCGGCGGCCGGTCGTAGTCGCGGCCTTAGCGGTAGGCGTCGCGCCGCGGGCCGTCGTCCTCGTCGCTGCGATAGCCGCCACCGCCTGCCGTGATGCGCGGCGCGTACCAACAGCTCTTCGCCTGACCCGGCGCGGGATCGCCGAAGGTCTGGCTGTTGCAGGGCACCATGCCACCCTGTGGAAACGGCCTGCCGTTCGTCCGGCCGGGGACGCCGTAATAGACGTTGGTCGGATAAGGCATCCGGCAGACGCCGCCATCCCGCGCACAGCCGACCAGATTTACAGTGTCGAGCTGATAGGCGAGGGCTGGAGCGGACGCCAGCGCGCCGGCCCCCAGCGTGAGGCCCCCGAAGGCCAGAGCGATCCGAATCTGCACACCCCCGAATCTCCGAGGTCTGCGGTCGGCACGCCGAATAATCCGGCGAGCGGCTTCCGGCCAGCGGCTCAGCTCGTTAAGGCGTCGGCCATGCAGGCTCGCAGCCCGGCCCACGGTCGGCGAGGCGGCCATCGGTGCGTGTGGATCGGGCGGAGCGACTCGTCGTCGAGCGGGTGAGGGCGCCCCTGGAGGCCTTGATGAGGGATGCGTCTGCGCAGGAGCTTCTCCTGCTGAGCGCGCTGCAGCAGTGCCGGATCCAGCTCGACGCGGCGCGAAGGGACGAGGCCGCCCGCGCGACCGTTCGGGAGGACCTGGAAGCCGCCCTGCGCCGCGAGGCGGTGCTCTCGGCCGCGATCGTCGAGGAGCGCGAGCGGACCGAGGCCGTCCGCCTCGTCCTGCAGGCGCTGGTGATGAGCATCGGCCGGTTGGGTCTGCGTCGGCGCCTGTTCCTGTCGCGCATCCAACGGCTTGGCCGCGAGACGCCGGATTCCGGTCCGCAGGCCGCCCGGCATGCGGTCCTGCTCGCGGAGTCGCGCCGGGTGCTCGGCACGCCGGCTGCCGACCCGCCGACCGACGGGTGAGGGACGTCGCCCGGGATCCGGAACGGGTGCCGAACGCATCGATAACGGCCCCTTAAACCGCCGCATTTAGCGTGCGGAAACCGTCTTGCGCCGCAGCCGGGATGCGCGCCGCGACGGAACATTCGAAGACGGGATGCATGGCCAAGGGTCGGGGCAGGATTGAGCCGAATTTCGACGTGCCCGAGGGGCGCGTCCGGGATCGCGGCGAACTCGATCTGCGCCTGTCCCGGGAGGACCGGCCCGGGGCAGGAGACGGCGTGGCGAAACGATCGGGCGGGACGGCGCGGCAGCCGGGCAAGGGGCCGGCCAAGACGACACGGCCGGCGAAAGCCCGCGGCCGACGCCGGCGCTCGTGGCTCGGCCGCATCGTCTACGGGACGGTCGTCCTCGGCCTCTGGGCGGTGATCGGGCTGGCCGGGCTGATCGCCTACCACGCCTCGCAGCTGCCGCCGATTGATCAGCTCGCCGTGCCGAAGCGGCCGCCCAACATCGCGATCCTGGCGAGCGACGGCTCGCTGCTCGCCAATCGCGGCGAGACCGGCGGCCGGGTGGTGTCGATCAAGGAGCTGCCGCCCTACCTGCCGCGCGCCTTCGTGGCGATCGAGGATCGGCGCTTCTATCAGCATTTCGGCGTGGATCCGGTCGGTATCCTCCGGGCGATCGGCCAGAACCTGACGCGACGCGGCGTGGCGCAGGGCGGTTCGACGCTGACGCAGCAGCTCGCCAAGAACCTGTTCCTGACGCCGGAGCGCTCGGCCTCGCGCAAGATCCAGGAGGCGATCCTCGCACTCTGGCTTGAGCACAAGTACACCAAGGACGAGATCCTCGAACTCTACCTGAACCGCGTCTATTTCGGCGCCGGCGCGTATGGGGTCGAGGCGGCCGCGCAGCGCTATTTCGGCAAGCCCGCCAAGGAGGTCAGTCTCGCGCAGGCCGCCATGCTCGGCGGCCTCGTCCAGGCGCCCTCGCGGCTTGCGCCGAACCGCAACCTCCCGGCGGCGCAGGCCCGCGCCGCGCAGGTCCTTGCCGCGATGCAGGAACTCGGCTTCGCCTCGCAGCAGGACGTGAAGGTGGCGCTCGCCCAGCCGGCGAAGCCCGCCAATGCCCGCGGCGGCGGCTCGGCCAACTACGTCGCCGACCTCGTAATGGACGTGCTGGACGATTACGTCGGCAAATTCGACACCGACATCACCGTCCAGACCACCGTCGATACCGGCCTCCAGGCGAGCGCCGAGAAGGCCCTCACCGACGAACTCAACGCCAAGGGCGCGCGGTTCAATGTCAGCCAGGGCGCGCTGGTCTCGATGCGGCCCGACGGCGCGATCCGCGCGTTGATCGGCGGGCGCGACTATGCCCAGAGCCAGTTCAACCGGGCCACCACAGCCAAGCGCCAGCCCGGTTCCTCGTTCAAGCCCTTCGTCTACCTCGCCGCCGTCGAGCACGGCGCCACACCCGACACGGTGCGGGACGATGCACCGATCCGCATCGGGAACTGGGCTCCGGAGAACTATTCCCACCGTTACGAGGGACCGGTCACCCTGCGCACCGCGCTCGCCCACTCGCTCAACACGATCGCGGTCCGCCTCGGTCAGGAGGTCGGCCCGAAGGCCGTGGTCCAGACCGCGCAGCGGCTCGGCATCACGTCGCCGCTCCAGGCCAACGGCTCGATCGCCCTCGGTACGTCCGAAGTCACGCTCCTGGAGATGGTCGGCGCCTACGGGGCCTTCGCCAATGGCGGCACCGGGGTGATCCCCTACGTGGTCACCGCCGTGAAGGGTCAGAACGGCAAGGTGCTCTACAAGCGGGCCGACAGCGGGCTCGGCCGGGTGATGAGCGCCGATGCCGACGGCATGATGAACGCGATGATGCACGAGACCTTCGTCAGCGGCACCGGCAAGAAGGCCGACATTCCCGGGTGGGATCTGGCCGGCAAGAGCGGCACCACCCAGGATTACCGCGACGCGTGGTTCATGGGCTTCTCCGGCAGCCTCGTGACCGGGGTCTGGCTCGGTAACGACGACGGCGAGCTGACCAAGAAGGTCACGGGCGGCAACCTGCCGGCCGAGATCTGGAAGACCTACATGACCCAGGCGCTGAAGGGACAGACGCCGGTCCCGCTCCCCGGCCTGAACCGGTGGCGCCGGCCGCCGGAGACGACTGCCTCCGTGGCGAGCGCCGCACCGGCCTCGCCGGGCGGCCTCCTCGGGCAGATCCTGGGCGAACCGGAGGCTCCGTCGCCGCGCCCGGCCGCACCGGGGCGCCGCGCCCAGAAGGACGACCGCAACTTCATCGAGAAGTTGTTCGGCCTCGGAGACTGATACTTCCAAATCGTCGCAGGTTTCGTACGGCGCGGGTGGTTCGCTCCCCGCGCTGCGAACGGATGCAGGCCCGGTTTGGGGCCGCCGGGAGCGGAAGCGCCGCTGCAGCCCTTCCTACTCATTTGATGGATGGCGCGACGGATATTGTTATCAGCACCGGTATAGTGCTTTTGAATTCGGCGAATAACCAATTTTTCAATATTCAGGGACGTAATATCGGCTTGATAGAAAGTCCGGCTGCCGCACCGGTGCGGCCGTCGGCAGCCCGATCGAGCCCATGGTCCTGCGCGCGACTGCCACAGCGATCCGAGCCCACCTCGCCGATCGCGCCTCGCGTCTGATCGCAGCCGGCGGCACGTGCCTGTTGCTCAGCCTGATCCTGCTCGGCGCCTACCTGTGCCTCGATCTGCGCGCCGTCGCTTGGCAGAATGCGCGGCGCAATACCGCGAATCTCCTAGCCGTCGTCGAAGAGAGCCTCGGCCACAGCCTCCGGACCTACGACCTGGCGCTGGAGAGTTCCGCGCGCCTTGCGAGCCGCCCGGACATCGCGACCCTGGATCCCGGCCTCAAGCGCTTGGCCCTGTTCGACAACACCAGCCCGGATTCCGGTCTCGGCGCGATCACCGTCACGGATGCGGCGGGCGACGTCCAAATGACGAGCGATCCCAACCAGCAGAAGCGGCCGAACCTAGGCACGCTGCCGGAATTCCAGATCCACCGCTCCGATCCCGATGCGGGCCTGATCCTGTCGGGGCCGACCGCCTCGCGTCTGACCGGGGAGCCGATCATCCGCATGACCCGGCGTATCTGGACGCTGGACGGCACCTTCGCGGGGATCGTGTCCGGGTCGATCGCTCTGGCGCATTTTCAGGCGCTGTTCGACCGGCTGCGCTTCGAGGACGGTCTCGCCCTGAACGTCTTTCATCGAGATGGGACACTCCTGATCCGCGCCCCGGCGCGCCCGGGCACGCTCGGTCAGAGCATCAGCGCGAGTGCAGGCTATCGGATCTACAGTACGCAGGCGCGCGGCGAGTTTCTGGGGCGCTCGTTCCTGGACGACGTCGAGCGGCTCTACAGCTTCGCCAACCTCGTCGATCTGCCGCTGATCGTGACCGTGGCCACGAACGTCGACCGCATTCGCGACGTCTGGATCTACAAGGCGGCGATCGTCGGCGTCCTGATCCTCTGCCTCTGCATCCTCACCTTCGGACTGACGATCCTGCTTCACCGGGAGATGGCGCGCCATGCCGCAACAGAGGCCTCCACCCGCGCCGCGAACGCCGCCCTCGCGGTGCTCGCCCGGACCGACGGCCTGACCGGCCTGCCGAACCGGCGCAGCTACGACGAGCACTTCGCCGCGGAGTGGAGGCGGGCCGCGCAACTCCGGACGCCGCTGGCCTTGATGATTGTCGACGCAGACCACTTCAAGCAATTCAACGACCGCTTCGGGCACCAGCGCGGCGACGAGGTTCTCAAGGCCGTGGCGGATTGCCTGCACAGGGCACTCGACGCCCAGGGCCTCAGCTTTCGGATCGGTGGTGAGGAATTCGTGGTGCTGCTGCCCGGTCTCGATGCGACGGCTGCGGTTATGACGGCCGAGCGTCTCCGCCGGGCGGTGGCCAATCTCCGGATCCCGCCTGCAGCCGATGTCGGGGGCCTCGCCACGGTGAGCATCGGGGTCGCCTGCGCCGATCCGGGCGCGGGACATCCCCCCGAGGCCCTGTTCGTCGCAGCCGACGCCGCCCTCTACGCGGCGAAGAAGGCTGGCCGCAACCGCGTGCGGGCCGCCCCCTCGGCCGACCCGATGACCCTGGCGCGGCGGGCCTGATCAGGCGGACGCCTCACAGCATGGGCAGGATGCGCGGCTGCGGGCCGCGCGGGAAATGGGCGTCGATCAGGGCGATCTCGGCCGTCCCGAGATGCAGATCTGCCGCTCCGGCATTCTCGACGGCCCGGTCCGGCCGGCCGGTCTTTGGGATCGTGAAGGTGCCCGGCAGACGGGTCAGGAAGGCGAGGGCCACGGCGTAGGGCGTGGTCGCGTGGGCCTGGGCGATGCCCTCCAGAACACGGCCTCCGGCGCTCGCGGGATCGGGGAAGTCACCGCTGCCGAAGGGCGAGTAGCCGACCATGGCGACGCCGTGCTTCTCGCACCAGGGCAGCACGGCATGTTCGATCGCCCGCTCGTTCAGGTGGTAGAGCACCTGATTGCAGGCGATCCGATCCGGCCCCGCGATGGCGAGGGCGCGGTCGAGGTTCGCGACGTCGAAATTGCTGACGCCCCAGGAGAGGATCTTGCCCGCCCGGCGCAGGTCCTCGAAACCACCGATCGTCTCCTCGAGGGGATGCTGTCCCGGCCAGTGCAGCAGGTAGCTGTCCAGTCGATCCGTCCGCAGGCGCCGGAGCGAGGCCTCGCATGCGCGCGCAACGCCGCGGCGCGTTGCGTTGCCCGGGACGACCTTCGAGACGAGGAAGACCTCCTCGCGGCAATCCGCGATGGCAGCGGCGACGATCGCTTCCGCATCGCCATACATCTCGGCCGTATCGATATGGGTCATGCCGGCATCGATTCCGGCCCGCAGCGCCCGGATCGCATCAGTCCGGTCCGAACTGTCGATGTGCCACGTGCCCTGGCCGATCACCGGGACCGGGACGCGCGTCGCTCCGAAGCTCCTGGCGTACATGGCAGCGCTCCCTCTTCGCTGTCGCAACGGTCGCTGGCGGCGATCCGGTCGGGTTCCGGGCGGCTTGCATGTCACGCTCGGCCGCGCCGCAACCCGGCACGCCTTACTCGCGCCATCTTGGGGCGTTGAGCAATGGGCGGCGGCTTTTCGCGGCGCTGAACTTTAGGCCGAAGCCTGAAAGCCTGCGGCGCGCCGCGCCTGGGCGTCCCCGCGCGGGGACGCTGCGCCGGGCCTCGGAAACCCGGTCCGGGGCGGGGTCCATCGGTTGGCCATGCTGGAGACGCGCCGATGCTGCCGGCCCACCGGATGTTCTGGGGTCTGATCCTGCTGGCGGCGGCCGGGGCGGGCCTCCTCTACAACATCATCTTCGCGGCCGGCGCATCGCCGCTCGCCGGGTTCACCTACGGCTTGTGCATGGGCGCCACGGTGCTGGCCTTCGACCGCGGGCTGATCCTGGCCGGCCTTCAGGCGCGGATCCGGCGGCTGCCGGCCTGGCTCTACGTTCCGGCCGCGGAACTCGCCTACGTGCTGATGATCATGGCGGGCAACGCCCTGGGCGGGCTAGTCGTGTGGGCCTTCGCCCTGACGCCGGACGATCTCACCTCGGCGACCCGGATGACCGCAAGGGTCCTCGCCTACGCCCTGGCCGTGTCGGGCCTGCTCGTCTTCGTGATCCGGATGCGCGACCTCGTCGGCGGCGAGGTGTTCGTGAATTTCATGATCGGCCGCTACCACAAGCCGGTGGCGGAGGAGCGCATCTTCCTGTTCCTCGACGTAGTCGGCTCGACCGCCTTCGCGGAGGCGCATGGTGACCTGCGCGCCCAGGAATATCTCGGCGCCGTGTTCGCGGCACTGGCCGAACCGGTCCGCCGCAACGGCGGCTCGGTGGACGATTACGTCGGCGACCTCGCCATGGTGACGTGGCCGATGGCGCGCGGGCTCAAGGACGCGCGCTGTGTCACTTGCCTGTTCGATGTGATCGACCGGATCGAGGCGGATTCCGGAGCCTGGACGGCCCGGTTCGGGACGGTCCCGCGTCTCCGCGCAGCCCTGCACGGCGGCTCGGTCGTCACGGCCGAAGTGGGCGTGGACCGGCACAAGATCGCGTATTTTGGCGATGCCGTGAACGTCACGTCGCGGATCGAGGCCCTGTGCCGGCCCCTCGGCGTCGGGATTCTGATCTCCCAGGATCTCCTCGGCCGATTGCCCCGTCTGCCCGCCGGGGTCCGGGCACGCTCACTCGGTGCCCATGCGCTCCGCGGGCGCGGCGCGCCACTGTCTGTGGCCACCCTCGAACGTGGTCCGGCCGAGAGCGCTCCAGTGGCGGATCTGGCGCCCCGGCGCGCCGCGGTCGCCCGCTGATGGCCGGGACCGATGGTGTAGGCGCCGGCATTCTGGTCGCCGCGAAGTTGGCGCTGCGTTTCGGGTTGCCGCTGCTGGGGCTCGTGGTCTTCGGCCGCGCCGTCGTGCTGTCGGTGGGGGGCGATATCGAGCGCTGGCAGTTCGGTCTGGGGGTGCTCCTGATCCTGGCGGGCTTCACGTCGAAGCTCGTGCCCCGGCCATGAGCGCCGGGCCGGCGGGACCGCCGATCTATCTCGATGCCGATGCCTGTCCGGTCAAGGACGAGACCTACCGGGTCGCCGCGCGGTACGGGCTAACCGTCCACGTCGTCGCCAACAGCGTGCTGAACCTGCCGCGCGAACCCTGGATCGAGCGCATCGTGGTCTGCTCGGAACTCGATGCCGCAGACGACTGGATCGCGGCGCGGGCCGGACCCGGGAGCATCGTACTCACCGCCGACGTGCCGCTGGCCGCCCGCTGCGTGAAGGCCGGCGCGACGGTCCTGGCCTTCACCGGCAAGCCGTTCAGCGAGTCATCGATTGGCCTCGCCCTCGCCACACGGGACCTGATGCAGTCGCTGCGAGAGGCCGGGACGATCACGGGCGGTCCGAAGCCGTTCTCCCGCGCCGACCGCTCGGCCTTCCTGTCGGCCCTCGATCGCGCCATCAACCGGATCCTGCGGGAACGGCCGAAACCGACCTGAGGCGCGATCGTGGTCGCCGACCTGTCGGTGGATCAGCCCTCGGTCGCTGGCACCAGCGCCTTGAGCGCCTCGTTGATGCGGTCCTGCCAGCCCGGCCCGTCCTTCTGGAAATGGGCCAGCACGGCGCTGTCGAGGCGCAGGCTCACGACCTCCCGCGAGCCCGGGATCGTCGCGGTGGGCCGTGCGACGGGCGGCGCCGGCGGCGGAGCGGCCGGCTTCGGTGTGGTGGCGGCCCGGAAAGCCGCCTCGGCCGTTGCGCGGGGATCGGTGAAGCGGCGGCGGTTGCGGTCGTCGGACATCGACCCCTAATCCTTCGCGGTCGTCTTCTTCGGTGCGGCCTTCTTCGCAGCACTCTTGGCGGTGCCCTTGGAGGCACTCTTGGAGGCGCCCTTGGCCGCCGCCTTGGCTTCCTTCTCGGCCGCCTTGGTCTGTGCGTCCGCGGCCTCCTTGGCGAGGCGGAGCGAACGCAGCTTCAGGGTTCGTTCGTCCACCGCCTTGATGGCCGCGTGATGCTCGGCCATCGCCTGGGCACCCTCGCGGGCCATGCGCTCCGCGCGTTCCGCGCGCTCGGCGCGGTTATCGGCACGCGTCTTGGCTTCCGCCTCCGCGTCGCGGGTGGCATTCACCTCGTCGAGGTCGTACTCGGTGTCGTCGCTCATCCTGTCCCTTTCAGCCCGGCTCAGAAGTCCCAACCCTGCGCATCCTGCCTGGGACGGGGACTGAGCGGGTCCGGCCTGTTCGAGGGGAGGGGGATAGGCCGGATGGTCGGCCATTCTGCGCAGTCACGGGACGCGCATGAAGTGCCAGTTCACCGAGGCTTTAGCATGCCCGGCGCGCCAATGGCGAATCGTGATCGCGGGCCGGGACTGACGACCCACACTATTCGTATCCGGCGTGAGACTGTGCCGGCCAGATGGGAGGTCAGTCGAGACTGACGGGTGGCTGCCCTCGCTCACCGGACTCGGAAGTTGAGCGGAATGGAGACGGACAGACTCGACTGCGTCACCCCGGGCGGCGCCGCCGGCAGGCTGCCGCGCACCGCCGCGAGGGCGGCGCTGTCGATCTGGCCGACGCCGCTGGAGCGGGCCACACCCGCGCCCGTGACCTGACCCGAGCGCATCACGGTAAAGCGGACCACGGCCGTTCCACCGCTGGTGCCGGCGGCGGCGTTCGCGTTCATCCGGCCATGGATCGCCGCGCTGATCGCGCCCTGCCATTGACGCATGGCGCCGGGATCGCTGCCTGCGGCTGCCCGACCGGCGTTGTTCTGGCGGGAGGCCGAGGCCGAACTGCGCTCGGCGCCCTGCTGGGCTTTGGCCTCGCGAGCCTTGGCCTCCCGGGCCGCCTTGGCCTTCGCCTCCCGGATCTCCTCGAGGCGCTCCTGCCGCGCCTCCTCGCGCTTCTGCTCTCGGAGCTTCTCCTCGCGGATCTTGCGCAGCTTGGCCTCCCGCTCGGCCTTGAGCTTGGCCGGGTCCGGTGCCGGCTTCGGCGGCTCCTCAGTCTTGGCGACCTCGGCGGGCGGCGGAGCCTGGGGCTCCGCGGCTTCGGAGGTGGAGGTGATGACCTGGCTCTGCGCCTCGACCGGCTGGGCCTCCGGTGGTGCCTCGACTGCCTGGGTCTCTTCCGGCTTCACCTCGGTCATCTGCGGGGGCGGCGGCTGGACGGCCTCGTCCGGTGGGGCGTCCACCGGCTTGGTCTCCGGAGGCGCCTCCTGGCTCATCTGCTGCTCTGCCGGCGCTTCGGTCGCCGCGTCGGTCATGAGCGGCGCCAGATCGACGGTGATCTGCTGCTCGCCCGTGGGCGCGGGGGGCGCGAGCCGCAGGACCATCACCGCAGCCAGCACGGCGGCGTGCAGGGTCAGGGCGACCAGGAAGGCGGCGACCAGCCCGGACGGCCGATGCTCGCCGAGACCGGCCGGCAGATCCGTCGACGTGGAGATGTTCATCGGATCAGCGTGCGGTCCCTGCGGGGGCGGCGGGCGATGCCGACGGGGCGCCGCCGGGCGACTGGGCGATCAGCGACACCTTGGTGAAGCCGGCCTGACCGACTAGGCCCATCACCTCCATCACCTTGCCGTAGGGGACGTCGCGGTCGCCGCGCACGAGGATCACCTGATCCTTGTCGGCGGCCGCCATCTCGCGCAGGCGCGGCACGATGCTGTCCATCGTGAACACCTCCTTGGCGATGGACGGGTTGCCGTCCTTGTCGACCGTCACCTCGGCGGGCTTCTTCGACTGCGCGACCTTGGGTGCTGCAGTCTTCGGCAACTGTACCGGTACGCCGGTCGTCATCAGGGGCGCCGCCACCATGAAGATGATCAGCAGGACGAGCATCACGTCGACCATCGGCGTGACGTTGATCTCGGACATCGGCATGTCGTCGAAGTCGTCGTCGTCGCTCGTGCGAAGGGATCCCATCGCCATGGGGCGTCTCCGGTACCGTTGCGTTGGGCTCTGTGCGGGCTGGCGCCGGCGGCTCTACTCGGCGGCGGCGCGGTGTGCGCCGGCTCGGTCGCGGGCGAGGCGGTTGCCCAGTACCGAGATGTAGGAGGCGAAGGTGCTCTGGATGCCGCCCACGTCGCTCGAGAGCTTGTTGTAGGCCATCACCGCCGGGATCGCGACGACGAGGCCGATCGCGGTCGCGAACAGCGCCTCGGCGATGCCGGGCGCCACCACGGCGAGGGACGTGTCCTGGCTCCGGGCGATCGACGAAAACGAATTCATGATGCCCCAGACGGTGCCGAACAACCCGACGAACGGGGCCGTGGAGCCCGACGTCGCGAGTAGCGACAGGCCGGTGCGCAGGCGCTTCACCTCGAGGGTGAGAGCGCCCTTCATCGCCCGCTCGATCCGTTCGCGGCGCTCCGCCCGCGTTTCGGAGGAATCCTGGTCGCGCCAGGCGTCGATGGCGGCCTTGACCACGTGGCCCGCGATGCCGCGGTGCTCGCCGTCGAGGCTTCCGCCGGAGCGCACGAGCGTGGCGAACGCCTTGGCCTGGCGCCGCGCCGCGGCGAGCCGGATGACCTTCTCGAACACCACCGTCCAGCAGGCGATCGAGGCGATCACCAGCAGGATCATCACACCCTTCACAATCGGGTCGGCCTGCAGGAACAGGCCGAGGAACGAGAAGTCGTGCGCCGCCTCGATCGGGGCTTGTGTCGGGTCCATCGCGGGCTCCTGGCGTCCTGGTCTGGTGCGGCCCTGCGCCGCCGTCGTGTTGTGTGCGGTGAAAGCCGCAGGCCGCCCGGCGGCCGTCGCCGCCGGGCGGTTTGGTTTCGTCGACCGTCAGATCGTCCGCATCAGCGGTCGAACTGGATGCCGGCCTTGCTCTCCGTCTCGGTCCGCTCCAGGCAGCCCTCCCGGGCCGCGTCGCCGCCGTCACAGGCCAGCACGTCGTTCAGGAGCACGCGCCCGACCTTGTTGCAGGCGATCCCGGGGAAATCGAAGATCTTCACGGTGGTCTTGCGCGGCGGAAGCGGCCCGAGTTCGACCGCCACACGCTTCTGCGCGACGCCCTCCGTATCGAAGGCGAAGAGGTCGACCTTGTAGGACTTCAGGCCGGTCCCCTTGGCGTTGTCGATCACCATGGTGATCCGGCAGGCCTCGCCGGCGGTCTCGAGCTTGTTGAGCTGGAGCTTGAGCGGCGCGGCCTTCTCGGACGCGTCCTGCGCAAGGGCCGATACGACCAAGAGTGCGGAGAGTGCGAAACAGGCCGCCGTGTCGAGGGCGACACGCCCGATCCGCCGGCGGTAGAGGGGAGCACGCAGGGCAAGCACCGTACCAGAGTCCTCTTCGACTTCGAGCCGGCCGACGACACCTGCCGCCCCGGCCAGTGTGATGGATCGCCGGCGGCCGATCAGTGCAGCACGGCGCGCGCGGGGCATTGGCTCGGCGCGAGGCGCCGGGCCGCCGCGTCGAGCGGACCGACTGCCGCCCGGACCGCCGCCACGAGGCGCGGCGCCGCGTCCTGCCCGGTGATCTCGGCCGCGGCCGTCTCGAGATCCGTCCAGAGACGCTGCCGTCCCCGGTTGATCAGGTTCACCAGCGCGCATTCATGGCCGGTCACCCGGCAGCAGCTCGCCGGCATGAACGACCAGTCGCCATCGCGTTCCGCCCGCAGGGCGCGGACGATCGCGACCATGCAGGCCACGAACTGGCACCCCTCCGCGGGGCCGAGCAACTGTTCGGCGCCGTCGAAGGCGGCGTTCCAACAGGCGACGTCGCTCGTCATGTATCCGGCCGCCACGAAACGGGCCACCGACAACGCCAGGATGTCGGCCTCGTCGCCGCACACCTCGGCGACGCGTCGGGTCGCCGCGTGGTCCGACAGGGTCAAGGGCGCGCTCATGGACTGCGGTGCCTCGCGTCGCAGGAAGGATGGCGTCGGACCGACCGTTTCGGTCGGGGCATCGCCTGTCGCGGCAGTATCCACGCCCGCGGCCGGGATCAAGGCCCGGGGAGAAAATCAGAGCAGTTCCAAATTGTTAGAGGAAAGCGTGGCCGTTGCGGTCATTGCCTGACACTCCCGGTTATATTTGCCGAAACGTCCTGGATGTCCGCGATCGGTCGTGGCCGCATGACACCGGCGCCCGCCCTTGATGGCCCCGGTGGGCTCGGCCATATCTATCGGTTGCCGGCGGCGTCTCGTCCGGCGGAGCGCTGCCCACGGTGGGCTCCCTGTCGACGAGGTGCTCAGGCATCCCGGGGGCGCGGCACGTCCCGGGGTCGGAGGCCTCGCTTTGTGGATGACGGCCGCGATGACGCGAACCTCGCCCTTCGGGCACCCGTTCCTGCTCGGCTTCGACGAGATCGAGCAGGCCCTCGACCGGGTCTCCAAAGCCGCCAACGACGGCTACCCGCCCTACAACATCGAGCGTCTGCCCCGCACCGACAGCGAGCCTGAGCGCCTGCGCATTACGCTCGCGGTGGCCGGGTTCACCCGCGATCAGCTGGACGTGATGCTCGAGGAGAGCCAGCTCGTCGTCCGGGGCCGGCAGGTCGACGAGCGCGAGCGCCACTTCCTCCACCGCGGCATCGCGGCGCGCCAATTCCAGCGGACGTTCCTGCTCGCCGACGGCATGGAGGTTCTCGGGGCGGACCTCGCACACGGCCTGCTGTCGATCGACCTTGTGCGGCCGGAGCCGGACCGCATCGTGCGCAAGATCGATATCGGTGCGCGGGGCTGACCAATTGATTGGGAGGCCGGGCTCCCCACATCAGTGTGGAGCCGCCGGTGCCTTCTGGATCGGCGGCAGACGCTCTGCCACCCTAGGAGGGCTTGATGTTCGCTTCCAATCCGTCTCCCTTGACCCCTGCCGATCTCGACCCGGCTGATTTCCAGCCGGCCGATCTGGCGGCACTCGGTGAGGGCCACATCGCCTATGTCCGGCCGATACGGTCCGACGAGGTGCATCGCTTCTTCCCGCAGGCCCCCGATCTGTCGCCCGGCCTCGACCTGTTCGCCCTGCTCTCGGCAAGCGGCGCGCCGATCATGCTCGCCGATTCCCGCGACGTCGTGCTGGCCAACGCCTTCGCGCACGATCTCCAGCCGGTGAGCCTGCACTGAACGGCCCGCCTCGATCGTCCGGTCAACGGGATCCGCGGACGCGGATCCCGGCGACGCGGGCTTTCATCCTCACGCAGCAAAGATCCGGGCGGACGCCGCGTCGGCGCATCTGAGCCCCAGCGGCGCCGGTCAGGCGATGGTGTCCACCGCGTCCACGAGCCGCGCGATATCCTGCGGTCGCGACAGGCGATGGTCGCCATCTGCGATGAGGGTCAGGACGGTGCCTTCGGCTGGAAGCCGGCCGAGGATCTTCAGCGCATGGGTGTAGGGGACATCGGTGTCCCGCATCCCTTGCAGGATATGAACCGGACAGCCCGGCTCGACCGGTCCGCCCAGCATGCAGTGCTGCCGGCCATCGTCGATGAGCGCCCGGGTGATCGGAGTCGGTTCCGGCGCGTACTCGCTGGGTTTCCGGAGGACGCCGTCGCGAAGGAGCATGGCCCGGGCAGCCTCGCTGAGACGGTTCCAGATCAGCTCTTCGGTGAAATCCAGGGCCGGCGCGATGAGCACGAGCCCCGCGGTCGTCTGCCCCCGGGCGGCCCGGTCGCGGGCGACCAGGCAGGCGATCCAGCCGCCCATCGACGAGCCGACGAGGATCGGCGCCGTCCCGGCATAGGCGTCGAGAACTGCCCGCGCGTCTTCCAGCCACCAGGAGATGGTGCAATCCGTGAACGTGCCCTCCGAGGCGCCATGCGCCGTATAGTCGAACCGGACGAGTCCGCGGCCTGTCTCGGACGCCCAGGCGTCCAGGGCGGTCGCCTTCGTGGCGGTCATGTCCGAGCGGAAGCCGCCGAGCCAGACGACCGGAGGACCGGCGCCGTCGCGCACCCGAACGGCGATGCGCCGGGCGGCGTCGTCCGTCCCGACGGTGAGGAATTCGGGGGTCGTGTCCATCATCGTCCGCTCCGATATCCCTCTCCGCGAGTGGAAGAAGTCCGGCCCTGAACGGTACGGCTTCAACCTCCGTTTACCAGACCGTAAAGCGCACCGGCGATGCTGGATCAATGGCAGCGAGCATTTGGCAGATACCGGCCGGGGGCATGCGTGTCCTCGCCGAAGGACCACGGACGAGCGACGTGTCCCACGCTCTGTCGGGCTTTCCGGCGGAGATCGGCGCCCTGGCGGGCGCGCGCATCCTGCAGATCATCCCCGAACTCGAAGCGGGCGGCGCCGAGCGCACAACGGTCGACGTGGCCGGTGCCCTCGCGGCCGTCGGCGCACGCGCGCTCGTCGCGACGGAAGGCGGGCGACTCGTCGGGGAGTTGCAGGCCAAGGGCGGCCACTGGCACCGCTTCCCAGCGGCCTCGAAGAATCCGGCGCGGATGGCCGTGAACGTGCTGCGGCTGATGGCGCTCTGCCGCCGCGAGGGCGTGCAGATCATTCATGCCCGCTCGCGCGCCCCCGCCTGGGTCGCCCTCGGCGCGGCCCGCCGCCTCGGGATCCCGTTCGTGACCACCTATCACGGCAGCTATTCCGGCCGCTCCAACGTGAAGGTGCTGTACAATTCGGTGATGGCCCGCGGCGACGTCGTGATCGCGAACTCGCATTACACCGCCGACCTGATCCACCGGCTGCACGCCGAGCAGGCGGGCGACCGGGTCCGGGTCATCCATCGCGGCACGGACCTCACCGTGTTCAATCCCGTGGCGGTCGGGGCGGCCCGGGTCGAGGCCCTGCGCCGGAGCTGGGCCGTAGCCCCGCACGAGCGCGTGATCCTGCTGGCGGCGCGCCTCACCGCCTGGAAGGGCCATCGCGTCCTGATCGAGGCCGCCGCGCAGATGCGCGACCGCGGCGTCCCCGACCTCGCCGTCGTGCTGGCGGGGGATCCCCAGGGCCGCGTATCCTACGAGCGCGAACTCGACGCGCTGATCGCCGCGCGGGGGCTCGGCGGCATCGTCCGCCGAGTCGGGCATTGCACTGACATGCCGGCCGCCTTCCGGGGCGCCTCCGTCGTGGCCGTTCCGTCCGTGGAACCGGAGGCGTTCGGGCGCTCGGCCGTGGAGGCGCAGGCGCTCGGCACGCCCGTCGTGGTGTCCGACCTCGGGGCCGTGCCGGAAACGGTGCTCGCCCCGCCGCAGGTATCCGGGAGCCAGCGCACCGGATGGCACGTGCCGGCCGGAGACGCGGCCGCACTCGCCGCCGCGCTCACCGAAGCCCTGTCCCTCGGCGCCAGCGCCCGCGACGCCCTCGGCCGCCGGAGCCGCGCCCATGTCGAGGCGCACTTTTCCCTCGAGCGGATGGTCGGCGACACGCTGGCGGTCTATGCAGGGTTGCTCGGTCGGTCCCAGTGAGCGGCCCGGGATTTCCGAGTTCGGTCTCCGCACGCGGCCGCCGATTATTTTCGGCCGCGCCGGGCTAGCCCGTTGACTCTGGCCGTGGTTCCACCAACGTAGTAAGTCCGGATGAGACCGGAGCGGCTGGCGGTCAGGTGGTCCTTCCGGGGATCGTCCGTTCCGCCGATTCGCCGTTGCAGCAGGAGACTGAAGCCATTCGTAGACCGATGAGAGCCATGCCGGCCCCGCAGAAGGACGGGCCGCGCGCGAACCGCGACATTCGCGGTGTGCGGGAAGTGCAGCTGATCGACGATACCGGGCAGAACCGCGGCGTCGTCCCCTTCTTCGACGCCCTCACTCTTGCTGAGGAAGCCGGTCTCGATCTCGTGGAGATCGCGCCGAATTCCGTGCCGCCCGTCTGCAAGCTGCTCGATTACGGGCGCTTCCGCTTCAACGAGCAGAAGAAGCAGAACGAGGCCCGCAAGCGGCAGAAGACGGTCGAGGTGAAGGAGATCAAGCTCCGCCCCGGCATCGACAAGCACGATTACGACACGAAGATGAAGTCGGTGCACCGCTTCTTCGAGGAGGGCGACAAGGTCAAGGTGACCCTGCGCTTCCGCGGTCGTGAGATGGCTCACCAGGACATCGGCTTGCGCCTCCTAGAGCGCGTGAAGAGCGAGACCGCGGAGATCGCCAAGGTCGAGAGCGAGCCCATGCTCGAAGGCCGCCAGATGATCATGATCCTCGCGCCGCGCTGACGGCAGGATCTTCGGATTTCGGACCCGCGCCGCCTCCTCACCGGGGCGGCGTTTTCATGTTGGCGCTTCCGATAAGCGTCGCCGCGGATTATGGGCAGCCATGGCCCTCGCCCCCGACGAGATCGAACGCTACGCCCGCCACCTCGTCCTCGCCGAGGTGGGCGGACCGGGTCAGGCCCGGATCAAGGCCGCGCGGATCCTGGTCGTCGGGGCAGGGGGGCTTGGTGCGCCGCTCATCCAGTATCTGGCGGCAGCTGGAATCGGCACGATCGGCCTCGTCGACGACGACACCGTCTCCCTGTCCAATCTCCAGCGCCAGGTCATCCACGGCACGCCGGATCTCGGCCGGCCGAAGGTCGAGAGCGCCGCCGACGCGGTGGCGCGCCTCAACCCGCACGTGGCGGTGATCCGGCATCCGTTCCGGATCGATCCCGACAACGCGGTCGATCTCATCGGCGGCTACGACGTCGTCGCCGACGGGTCCGACAACTTCGCCACGCGCTACGCGGTGTCCGACGCCTGCTTCCACGCGCGGCGGCCTCTGGTGACGGCAGCGCTCGGCCGCTTCGACGGCACGTTGACCACGATCCGCGCGCACGAAGCGTCGCCCGACGGGACTCCGAACCCGACCTATCGCTGCCTCTTCCCGAACCCGCCGCCCGCCGGCAGCGTGCCCGCCTGCGCGGAGGCCGGAATCCTGGGGGCCTTGGCCGGCGTGATGGGCTCGCTGATGGCCCTGGAGGTGATCCGCGCCGTGGCGGGCTTCGGAGAGCCCCTGGTCGGACGCCTGCTAATGGTCGATGCCCGCGCCATGCGGTTCGAGACGTTGCGCTACGGGTGGGATCCCGAGAATCCGCTCAGCGGCACCGGCGCCTCAGCCGCCTAGCGGGACCGGCGGCATCCAGGGGCCTTCGGCCTCCACCTTGCCGAGGCAGCATTTCTTGAACTTCTTGCCCGAGCCGCAGGGACAGGGATCGTTGCGGCCGACATCCTTGAACGGATTGCGCTGCGGCTCACCGGCCCCTTCCTCGGTCCAGTCGAGGGCCTCGACCGGATCGTCGAGGTAGCCGTACTGGTACGGTCCGAGGCGATCCCGGTCGTCAGGCTTCGCCTCTGCCTTGCGCAGCGTTTCCTTGAACCAGTCGGCGTCGCTCACCTCGTCGGTGAGGCGGCCATCGGCGCGGGCCGCGGCCGCCCGAGGGGCCAGATCCCGGAAGCCCAGATGCGCAATCGTCTCCTCCCAACCGACCCAGACCGGCGCCTCCTCGACGGCGGCCTGCGCATCGTCGAACCGGACCAGCAGGTCGTGCATCGCAGCCCGGTCGATCCGGCCTTCCAGGGTCAGGAAGGTGCAGGCGCTGAGCAGGGCCATGCGGGCGAAATCGTCGACGGTGCTGTCGAGGATGAGCCGGAACAGCGGCTGCGGATCGCCGTCGAACAGGCTCGCCAGAACCTTGGCGAGGGTCGCGGTCAAGGCATCGCCGATGACGGCGTCGAGGGTCTCCTCATCCTGCCGGAGCAGCCTGAGGAGCGGCGCCAGGGCGCGGGTGTCCCGGGCATGCGCCAGGACGTGCAGGCCCCAGAACAGGAGATTTGCCTCATCGGGCGCGAGTTCGCGCCCGTCCGCGGCCGCCTCGAGCAGCGGCAGGGTTGCCTCGGCCACGGCGGCGGGATGCTGAAGCGCCTCCCGCAGCGCCGCCTTCGGCCGGTACTCGGCCGCCGCGAGATCCGCGATAAGTAGGGCGATCCGGTCCATGGCGTTCCTCAGGTCCGGAGGGTCGCGCCCGTCCGGCGGGAGACCTCGGCGACGATCCGGGCGCTCACGGCCTCGATCTCAGCGTCGGTCAGGGTCCGCTCCACCGGCTGAAGGCGCACGGCGATCGCCACCGACTTGGAGCCCTCGGGCACGCCGGGTCCCTCGTAGAGGTCGAACACGTCGACCCCGGTGACGAGCTTGCGCTCGGCATTCTGGGCGGCCTTCACGAGGTCGCCCGCCGGCACGTCGCGGCCGACCACGAAGGCGAAGTCCCGGGACAGGGGCTGGAATTCCGAGAGCGCCAGTGTCGGCTTGGCCTTGGTCGGCTTGTGCTTGGGCAGCGGGAGGGCGTCGAGCACGATCTCGAAGGCCACGAGGTTGCCCTTGAGATCGAGGGCCTGCAGCGTCCGCGGATGCACCTCGCCGAACCAGCCGATCTCGGTCTTCGGGCCGAAGCGCAGGGTGCCGGAGCGGCCGGGATGCAGCCAGGACGGGCCACCCGCCGTGATCTGGAGGCCGCCCGTCGGCACACCGAGGCTGCCGAGCAGGGCCAGGGCATCGGCCTTGGCATCGAAGGCATCCACGGTCTGGCCTGCACCATCCCAGTGCCGTCCTGCGCCGGCCAGGGTCGCGCCTCCGCGGCGGACCGCTGCCGCACGGATGCTCTGGCCCTCCGGCTCGTCCGAGGCGAAGCACTGGCCGACCTCGAACAGGGCTGCGTCCGGATAGCCGCGGTCGGCATTGCGCTGGGCCGCGCGCAGGAGGCCCGGCAGCAGGCTCGGCCGCATGTCCGACAGCTCCGAGGCGATGGGGTTGGCCAGGACGAGATCGGCGCGGCCGCCGCCGAACAGCTCGGCATCCGCGTGCGGGACGAAGGACCACGTCACCGCCTCCATCAGGCCCCGGCTGGCCAGCGCCCGCTTCGCGGTCCGGGTGCGCTTCTGCATCACCGTGAGGAGAGGCCGGCCGATCCCGGCGAGCCGGGGCAGCGGCTTGGCCTCGATCCGATCCAGACCGGCGATGCGAACCACCTCCTCGACGAGGTCGGCCTTGCCTTCGACGTCGGGCCGCCAGGACGGCGTCAGAACCTTCACCCGGTCCCCGGTGCCCGAGACGTGGAAGCCCAACGTCTCCAGGATCAGCTTCATCTCGATGCGAGGCACCTCGATGCCGGCGAGGCGACGGACCTCGGTCCAGGGGAAGTCGATGATGTGCTCCGAATCCGGCGGCTCACCGGCGATCCGCGCCTGGGTCGGCGTGCCGCCGCAGAGATCCACCACCAGACGGGACGCGAGGTCGAGGCCCGGGAGCGTGAAGGCCGGATCGACGCCGCGCTCGAACCGGTATCGCGCATCGGTGATGATGCCGAGGCGACGGCCCGACTGGGCGATGTTGGCCGGGTCCCAGAGCGCCGATTCGATCAGGACGTCCGTCGTACCGGCGTCGCAACCGGAGTGCTGGCCGCCCATGATGCCGGCGATGGATTCCACGCCGTTCCGGTCGGCGATCACCACGGTCTCGTCGGTGAGCGCGTGGGTGCGCCCATCGAGGGCGAGGAGGCTCTCGCCGCTCTGCGCCCGCCGCACGGTAAGCGGTCCCGAGACCTTCGCCGCATCGAAGACGTGCAGCGGTCGGCCGCGGTCGAAGGTGACGTAGTTGGTGATGTCCACCAGGGCGTTGATCGGGCGCAGGCCGATCGCCCGCAGCCGGGCCTGCATCCAGGCCGGCGACGGGCCGTTCCTGACCCCTCGCACCAGCCGCACGGCGAACAGCGGGGCGAGATGACGGTCGTCCGGCGCGAAGGCCAGCTCGACCTCGACGGGACAGGCGCCTTCGCCGCGCACACCCGGCAGGGTCTCGCGCTTGAGTGTGCCGATGCCGGCGGCGGCGAGGTCGCGGGCGATGCCGTGGACGGAGGTGCAGTCCGGGCGATTCGGCGTGAGGTTGATCTCGATCACCGGATCGTCGAGCCCGGCATAGAGCGCGTAGGGCTGCCCGATCGGCGCGTCGGTCGGCAGTTCCATGATGCCGTCATGGTCGTCGCCGAGGCCGAGTTCCGCGCCCGAGCAGAGCATGCCGCGGCTCTCGACGCCGCGGATCGTGCCCACGGACAGGGTGATGGCCTTGCCCGGGACGTAGGTGCCCGGCGGTGCGAAGACCGAAACGAGGTCGGCCCGGGCATTCGGCGCGCCGCAGACCACCTGCACCGGCTCGCCGGCGCCGGTATCGACGGTGCAGACCCGCAGGCGGTCGGCGTTGGGATGCTGCTCGGCCGTAAGGATGCGGGCGATAACGTAGGGCTTGAGCGCGGCGGCCTTGTCGTCGACGCCCTCCACCTCCAGGCCGATCCGCGTCAGCGTATCGGCGATGGTGTCGAGGCTGGCCTCGGTGTCGAGGTGATACTTGAGCCAGGAGAGGGTGAATTTCATGATGGACCTTCGAGAGCCTGACGTCGGCTCGACCGTCGGAGGAACAGGATCACGGGGCCTTCATCGGAGCCGGACGGCGGCGGCGAGGGCGTAGGCGGCTCAGCCGGACAGGCCGCCCACCAAGCTCGGCACGTCGAGCGGTCGGAAGCCGTAATGGTCGAGCCAGCGGACGTCGGCCTCGAAGAACGGCCGGAGGTCGGGCATGCCGTATTTCAGCATGGCGATCCGGTCGATGCCGACGCCGAAGGCGAAGCCCTGGACGGCGTCCGGATCGAGGCCGCAATTGCGCAGCACGTTCGGGTGCACCATCCCGCAGCCGAGGATCTCCAGCCAGTCGTCGCCCTCGCCGAAGCGGATCTCGCCGCCCTTGCGCGAGCACTGGATGTCGACCTCCGCGGAGGGCTCGGTGAAGGGGAAGAAGGACGGGCGGAAGCGCATCTTGACGCCTTCCACCTCGAAGAACGCCTTGCAGAACTCCTCCAGCACCCATTTCAGGTTGGCGATGTTGGCGGCCTTGTCGATCACCAACCCTTCGACTTGGTGGAACATCGGCGTGTGTGTCTGATCGGAATCGTGCCGGTAGGTCCGGCCCGGGATGATCACTCGGATCGGCGGCGTCTGAGACCGCATCGTCCGCACCTGAACCGGCGACGTGTGAGTGCGCAGCACCTTGCGCTTCCCGTCCTTGTCGGGCGCCAGGAAGAACGTGTCGTGCATCTCACGGGCCGGATGGCCGGGCGGAAAGTTGAGGGCGGTGAAGTTCAACTCGTCCGTCTCGATGTCCGGACCCTCGGCGACCGAGAAGCCCATATCGGCGAAGATCGCGGTGATCTCGTCGATCACCTGGGAGATCGGGTGGATCCGGCCACGCACCTCCGGCGCCTCGCGGACCGGCAGGGTCACGTCCACCCGTTCGGAGGCGAGGCGGGCCTCCAGGGCAGCCTCGGCGAGGGCGGTCTTGCGGGCCGTGACGGCGCCCTGGACCCTGTCGCGCAGGCCGTTGATGAGCGGGCCGCGTTCCTTGCGCTCCTCGGGCGTCATGGAGCCGAGGGTCTTCAGCAAATCCGAGACGCTGCCCTTCTTGCCGAGCGCGGCGACGCGGACCGCGTCGAGGGCCGCCTCGTCGGATGCCGCGCCCACCTGGGCCAGGAGATCGCGTTCGAGGGTGTCGAGATCGGTCATCGCTGTCTTCGAACAGGGTTGGCTGAGTCGGCCGTCGCGGCCGTGCTCTGGCGCGTTGTGCGCCCGGGCGCAAGCGCGGGACCAAGCCCACGACCGCGCAAACGACGAAGGCGCGGCTCCCCCGGGGAACCGCGCCTTCCGTACGTCTCGCTTCAGGCCTGGATCAGGCGGCCTTGGCGGTGGTCTGCGGTAGCGCGGCCTTCGCCTTCTCGACGACGGCGGCAAAGCTCGCCGGCTCGTGGATCGCCAGCTCGGACAGGGCCTTGCGGTCGACGACGATGCCGGATTTCGCGAGACCGTCGATGAAGCGCGAATAGGTCAGTCCGTGCTCGCGGACCGCCGCGTTGAGGCGCTGGATCCAGAGGGCGCGGAACGTGCGCTTCTTGTTCTTGCGGTCGCGGTAGGCATACTGCATGCCCTTCTCGACCGCCTGCTTGGCGATCCGGATCGTATTCTTGCGCCGGCCGTAATAGCCCTTGGCGGCCTTCAGAACTTTCTTGTGCTTCGCGTGACTGGTCACGCCGCGCTTGACGCGGGCCATCGGTTATCTCCTGGATTCGACGAAAGACAGTGGCAACGGGTGTCGAAGGACTTACCGCGCGTTCGGCAGGAAGTACTTCTTCACGTTGGCGGCATCGCCCTCGAACAGGGTCGTGGTGCCGCGCAGGTTGCGGATCTGCTTGGTCGTCCGCTTGATCATCCCGTGGCGCTTGCCGGCCTGGGCGTACATCACCTTGCCGGTGCCGGTGATCTTGAAGCGCTTCTTCGCGCCCGATTTCGTCTTCAACTTGGGCATTTGGCTCTCCGTTGCGCGAAAGTCCCGCAGGCCGACCCGCGAGGGTCGGTTCAGGTTCGCGCGCTGATGCTTCTGGTGGAGCAGCACGAGCCGCCACGGCAGCCCTATCGGCCGGGCGGTTCGACGCGGGGCGGCTTATGACAGAAAGCTGACGCGACGGCAACGTCCATGCCGCTGCCGGCGCCCCAGCCTTGCGGCGGCGCCGAGCCCGGAGCGGCACCCTCTGAGTCGGAGGAATTCGGGGACAGCTTGCGCGGTGCACAAAACGGTGAGCGACAGCGGGGGGCCAGGAACCATAACCTTGGCCGTCCGTTTCATTCATGTCCCGCTCAGGCCGGCAGGGGTAGACCCCCCGTCAAAATCGGCCAACCAGGAGACACTTCGTGCGCATTGCCCAGATCGCTCCGTTGTCGGAGGCCGTCCCTCCGAAGTTCTACGGCGGCACCGAGCGCGTCGTCAGCTGGATTACAGAAGAACTCGTCCGCCAGGGTCATGAAGTCACGCTCTTCGCCAGCGGAGACTCCGAGACGACTGCCAAGCTCGCGGCCTGCACGCCGGAGGGCCTGCGCTTGCTCGGCTACCGGGATCACACCGCCAGCCACTTGGCGATGCTCCATCAGGTGCACCGCCGCGCGCACGAATTCGACATCCTTCACTTCCACATCGACCTGCTTCAGTACCCGATGTTCGAGGATCTGAACCACAAGTGCATCACCACGATGCACGGTCGCCTCGACGTGCCGGATTTCATGCCGGTCTATCGCACCTTCACGGGCATGCCGCTGGTCTCGATCTCCGACAACCAGCGCCTGCCGATGCCGTCGACCTCTAACTGGCTGGCGACGATCCATCATGGCCTGCCGGCCGAGAACTGCCCGTACTTCCCGGAGGCCAAGGGCGGCTACCTCGCCTTCCTCGGCCGGATCTCGCCCGAGAAGCGGCCCGACCGTGCGATCGAGATGGCGATCCGGTCCGGTACGCCGCTGAAGATCGCCGCGAAGGTCGACAAGGCCGACCAGGATTACTGGGACGAGGTCATCGAGCCGATGACCCACCACCCGCTGATTGAGTACATCGGCGAGATCAACGAGGAGCAGAAGAAGGATTTCCTCGGCAACGCGCTCGCACTCGCCTTCCCGATCGACTGGCCGGAGCCCTTCGGCCTCGTGATGATCGAGGCGATGTCGGCCGGAACGCCGGTGATCGCCTTCCGCAACGGCTCCGTGCCGGAGGTCATCAAGGATGGCGTCGGCGGCGTGCTCTGCACCACGATGGACGACGCCGTCGCCGCGGTCGCCCAGGTCAAGGCCATGAGCCGCGCCGGTGTCCGCCGCCACTTCGAGAGCCAGTTCACTGCCGAGTGCATGGTCAAGAAGTACGTCGCCGCCTACCAGGACCTGCTGGCCCGGGGCGCGGACGTGATCAAGCTGCCGACCTCCGGCTTCAAGCCGCAATATGGTGAGGTGAATGGCTCCGCCCGGCCGGCGATTCCGGTCGCCGCGATGCCGGCTTGAAACCCGGCACCGGGCTTGCGAGGCGGGACCGGGTCGGCCTAGCGTCTTAAAGGCGACTCATCCGTAGGGTGAACAAGGGCTGCTGCATCGCAAGGATGCGGCAGCCCTCTCGATTCGTACCTCTCTCTTGCACCTGGAGATGCCCTGCATGGCGGCGGACAACACGGCAGCGGCCCACGATGCGAAGGCCCGGACCGCGGCGAGCGCCGGAAGCGTGGCGCACGGCTTCCAGGACGCGGACGACGTGCTCCCGACCTATCACATCGAGGCCCAGACCTCCCTGGTCGAACGTCCTCTGCGCGCCCTGAAATTCGGCGAAGCCTTCGGGGTCCTCGATTCCTACGGCGACATCGGTGTCCAGCCCGGTCCCGAGGGCCTCTATTTCCAGGACACGCGCTACCTCTCGCGCCTGGAACTGACCGTGGAAGGCCAGCGCCCGCTGATGCTCTCCTCGGTGATGCAAGATGACAACGGTGCGCTCAGCGTCGACATGACGACGCCCGACATCCGCCTCGACGCGCATGACGAGACGGCGATCCCCCGCGAGACGATCGCGATCGAGCGCACCAAATTCCTGTTCCGCGGCACCTGCTACGATAGGATCGGCCTGCGCTCCTTCGATTCGAAGCATCGCCGCCTGCGCATCGCCGTGACCTTCGACGCCGACTTCCGCGACCTGTTCGAGGTGCGCGGCACGGATCGGCCGCAGCGCGGCAAGCGTGGGGTCCTCGTGGCGAGCGACCGGGAAGTCCAGTTCCGCTATGTCGGCCTCGACGAGATCGTGCGGACCACGGCCCTGCATTTCGGGCCGACCCCGGACCTGATCGAGCCGGGCCGCGTCGCCTTCGACGTGTCGCTGCCTCCGGGCGGCCGCGCGTCGCTGTTCATCCGCGTCGCCTTCGAGGCGCATCGCGCCTTCACCAAGCCGCCCGGCGACACGATGGTCGGCGAGGATGCGGCCGCCAAGCTGACCCTCGCGGCCAATGTCGGGGGGGCGCGCCGCGAGTCGAAGGACCTCGGTGAAGGGATGATCTTCGCCCGCGCCTACCGCGACGCGCGGCGCGATCTGCGGGCGCTGACCGCTGGCATCACCACGATCATCTCGTCGAACGATCAGTTCAACGAGGGCCTGTGCCGCGCCACCGCCGACCTCTACATGCTGGCGAGCCGCACCCCGGAGGGCATCTACCCGTTCGCCGGCATCCCCTGGTACTCCACGGTGTTCGGCCGGGACGGCATCATCACGGCGTTGATGGCCCTGTGGATCGATCCGAAATTCGCCCGCGGCGTGCTGCGCTACCTCGCCGCGACGCAGGCCAAGGCGGTCGACCCGGCGGCCGACGCACAGCCCGGGAAGGTCCTGCACGAGACCCGCCGCGGCGAGATGGCGATGCTCGGAGAGGTGCCGTTCCGCCACTATTACGGAACGATCGACGGCACGCCGCTCTTTGTGATGCTCGCCTGGGAGTATTATGCGGTCACCGGAGATCTGGAGACTGTCCGGGCGATCTGGCCGGCGCTGGAACTCGCCCTCGAATGGATGGACCGCTACGGCGACCGCGACGGCGACGGCTTCGTGGAATACGCCCGCGATACCGACAAGGGGCTGGAGAACCAGGGCTGGAAGGACAGCCACGATTCGATCTTCCATGCCGACGGCCAGCTCGCCAAGGGTCCGATCGCCCTCTGCGAGGTGCAGGGTTACGTCTACGCGGCCAAGCACGGCATGGCGAAGCTCGCCGCCCTCCTCGGGCACGATCCGATGGCCGAGCGCCTGACCCAGGAGGCGGCGCGCCTGCGCGAGCGGTTCGACGCGGCCTTCTGGAACGAGGAGATCGGCACCTACGCGCTCGCCCTCGACGGCGCGAAGAAGCAGTGCGCGGTGCGCTCGTCCAATGCCGGCCATGCCCTGTTCACCGGCATCGCCAAGCCCGAGCGGGCGTCGCGTGTCGCCGAGACGCTGCTGGGCAAGGACGGATTCAACGGCTGGGGGGTGCGGACCATCGCCAAGGGCGAGGCGCGCTACAATCCGATGTCCTACCACAACGGCTCGATCTGGCCGCACGACAACGCGCTGATCGCGATGGGTCTGGCGCGCTACGACCGCAAACACGAGGCCGCGCGCATCTTCCAGGGGATGTTCGACACCTCGCTCTACCAGGACCAGAAGCGGCTCCCGGAGCTGTTCTGCGGCTTCATGCGTCGCAAGCAGCGCGGGCCGGTCTCGTACCCGGTGGCCTGCAGTCCGCAGGCCTGGGCGGCGGCGGCGCCGTTCGCGTTCCTCGCGGCCTGCCTCGGCCTCGAGCTCGACCACAACCGCAACCGCGTCCGCCTGAAGAACCCGATCCTGCCGTCCTTCCTCGACGGCGTGACCCTCTACAACGTCAGGCTCGGCGGCTCGCGCCTAGACATCCGCTTCCAGCGCTACGACGACGACGTCACGGTCTCTGTGCTGCGCCGACACGGCGACGTGCAACTGGTGGTGACCAAGTAGGGCACCGCGCGGGGCTCCCGGGACGGCCCGCTTCGGGGTAAGCGGGCCGTGCGGCGCGTCACGCCGCCGAGGACGGGTTCATGCCGGCTGATCATCACGCTCCCGACGCGGCCCTGCGCCTCGCACAGGACCTGATCCGCTGTCCCTCCGTCACCCCGGAAGATCGCGGCGCCCTCGACGTGGTCGCCGACGTACTCCGGGCCGCCGGCTTCACCGTCGAGCGCCCGGTCTTCTCGGAGCCCGGCTATCCCGATACGCCGAATCTCTACGCGCGCGTCGGGCACGCAAGCCCATGCCTGGTCTTTGCCGGACACACCGACGTCGTGCCGGAGGGCGACGGCACCTGGCAGCACGGCCCGTTCGATGGCGCGGTCGCCGACGGGAAGCTCTACGGCCGGGGCGCCGCCGACATGAAGGGCGGGATCGCCTGCATGCTGGCCGCGACGCTTTCCTTCCTGGAGCGGCGAGACGCCGACGTCCCAGGCTCCATCGCCTTCCTGATCACCGGCGACGAGGAAGGGCCGGCGGTGAACGGCACCGTGAAACTGCTCGCCTGGGCGCGGGCACGGGGCGAGCGGTTCGACCATTGCGTGCTCGGGGAGCCGACCAATCCGGGCCGGCTCGGCGAGATGATCAAGATCGGCCGGCGCGGCTCGCTCACCGGCAAGCTGACGGTTCTCGGCCGTCAGGGCCACGTCGCCTATCCCCACAAGGCCGAGAACCCGATCCCGGGCCTGCTGCGCCTCGCCTCGGCACTGATCGCCGAGCCGCTGGACGGCGGGACCTCGCATTTCGATGCGTCGAACCTGGAATTCACCACGATCGACGTGGGCAACCCCGCCACCAACGTGATCCCGGCGACCGCGCGGGCGACGTTCAACGTGCGCTTCAACGATGACTGGACCGCGGAGAGCCTGGGTGCCGAGATCCGCCGGCGCCTGGAACTGGCAGCCGGAAACGCCGTGCGCTTCAGCCTCGACCTTCAGCCGTCGAACGCCCCGGCCTTCCTCACCCAGCCGGACGCCTTCGTCGATCTCGTGTCCGAGGCGATCCGGGCGGAGACCGGCCTGACACCCACGCTCTCGACCACGGGCGGCACGTCGGATGCCCGCTTCATCAAGGATGCCTGCCCGGTGATCGAGTTCGGCCTCGTCGGCGAAACCATGCATCAGGTCGACGAGTGCGTGGCGGTCGCCGATCTGGAGCGGTTGACGGCGATCTACGGGCGGGTGCTGGAGGCCTATTTCACGGGCTCGTAATCCACGCCCACGAAGGTCAGTCCCGCCGCCGGAGCCAGCGGTCCGCACCGGCGCTTCTCGCCCGAGGCGAGGATGTCGGCCACGTCGTCCGCCGAGAGGCGCCCGCAGCCCGCGAGCATCAGGGTCCCTACCATCGCCCGCACCTGATGGTGCAGGAAGGAGCGCGCCGAGGTCGCCACCACGATCTCGTCGTGCAGCGCCATCCGGGCACGGGTCACGTCGAGCTGCTCCAGCGTCCGCACCGGGCTGTTCGCTTGGCATTCGGCGGCCCGGAAGGCCGAGAAGTCATGGTGTCCGACGAGGTGCTGGGCGGCGGCGTGCATCAAATCCGCATCCAGAGGCCAGGGCACGTGCCAGACATGAGCCCGCGTCAGCGCCGCCGGGCTGCGCCGGTTGAGGATGCGGTAGCGGTAGTGCCGCCGGATGGCCGAGTGGCGGGCGTCGAAACTCTCCCGCACGATCTCGGCGGAGAGGATCGCCACCGGCTGCGGCCGCAGGTGGGCGTTCAGGGCGTCTCGAACCGTGTCGGTCCGCCAGTCCCTGGAAAGATCGAGATGGGCCACCTGATGGATGGCGTGTACGCCGGCATCGGTGCGGCCGGCGCAGGTGAGCCGCGCATCCTCTCCGGAGAAGCGCGTGACCGCCGCCTCGATCGCGCCCTGGACCGTCGGTTCGTCGGCCTGCCGCTGCCAGCCGCAGAATGGGCCGCCGTCGTATTCGATGACGAGCTTGTAGCGGGGCATCAGCCGAGGCGGGCGCCGGCCGTCAGGCGGGCGCCGCGGACGAACTCGGCGCCGCTCGCGCTGCCGCCCTTGCCGGCGCGGCGCAGCTCAGTCAGCCGCACAGCGCCGTCCCCGCAGGCGATGGTGCCTTCGGCATCGCGCAGCGTGCCCGGCTCGCCCGCGCCTTCCGCCGGGTCGGCGCGCAGAACCTTCACGCGCTCAGGCCCTTTGCCGAGATCGATCTCGAAGAACGCGCCGGGGAACGGCGACAGCCCATTGATCCGGTTGGCGACCTCGACGGCCGGCCGGGACCAGTCGATCCGCGCCTCCGCGTTGGTGATCTTGTGCGCGTAGACGACGCCGCCCTCCGGCTGCGGCGTGAAGGCCAGCGTGCCCGCCTCCAGCCGGGCGAGGGCCTGGGCCATCAGGTCGGCTCCGAGCGGCATCAGCGCGTCGTGCAACGCGCCCGCCGTCATGCCTGGCGCGATCGGAAGCCGGGCCTCCAGCGCCACGGGACCGGTATCGAGCCCCGCCTCCATCCGCATCACGCCGACGCCGCTTTCGGCATCGCCCGCCATCACGGCACGCTGGATCGGCGCCGCGCCACGCCAGCGCGGCAGCAGGGATCCGTGGAGGTTGAGGCAGCCGTGCTTCGGCGCGTCGAGGATCGCCTGCGGCAGCAGCATTCCGTAGGCCACCACCACGGCGACGTCGGCCCCATGGCCCGCGAAGGTCTCGGCCGCCTCCGGAGTGCGCAGCGTCGTCGGCGTCAGGACCGGCACGCCGAGCGTGTCGGCGAGCGCGTGGACCGGCGAGGGGCGCAGGCTCATGCCGCGGCCGGCCTTCGCGGGCGCGCGGGTGTAGACGGCGGCGATGTCGTGCCCGTCCTGTGCGAGCCGCGCGAGCGTCGGGACCGCGAAGTCCGGCGTGCCCATGAAGACGACGCGCATGGCCGGGTCAGGCCGCGTCGCGCTTGGCCGCCTTGGTGAACTTCTTGATCACCCGGTCGCGCTTCAACTTCGACAGGTGGTCGATGAACAGCACGCCGTTGAGGTGGTCGATCTCGTGCTGGATGCAGGTCGCGAGCAGGCCGCCGGCCTCGATCTCCTGCTCCTTGCCGTCGAGGTCGCGGAACTTCACGCGCACCCGGTCCGGCCGCTCGACCTCGGCGTAGTAGTCCGGAATCGACAGGCAGCCCTCGTCGTAGACCCGCATCTCCTCCGAGGACCAGACGATCTCGGGGTCGATGAAGACCCGCCCGTCGCGGACGCCTTCCTCCTTCGACGTGTCGATCGTGACGACGCGCTTGGCCACACCGATCTGAATCGCCGCCAGCCCGACGCCGGGGGCGTCGTACATCGTCTCGAACATGTCGGCGACCAGGGTGCGGATCTCGCCGGTGATCGGGCCGACCGGCTCGGAACCCAGGCGCAGGACGGGATCGGGAAGGATGACGAGCGGGCGGATGGTCATGGCGGAAACCGGCAGGGAAGGCGCCGGCACGGGTCCGGGCTCAGCGTCGAATAGGATGCGGCCGTGGACCGGTCAAATGCCCGATCGATGCGGGTTCTCGCACCTTAGAATGCCGTGCGGCTGCGGATCGCCGCCGACAGGGTGCCCTCGTCGAGATAGTCGAGTTCGCCGCCGACCGGTACGCCGTGGGCGAGGCGCGTCACCTTCACGCCGCAATGGCGGATCGACTCGGTGACGTAATGGGCGGTGGTCTGCCCGTCGACGGTGGCGTTGAGTGCCAGGATGACCTCGCTCACCTCGGGCCGGGCCACGCGGTCCACGAGACTCGCGAGGTTGAGGTGCTCCGGCCGCACGCCGTCCAGAGCAGATAGGACGCCCCCGAGCACGTGGTAGCGCGCCTTCACGGCGCCGGAGCGCTCGAGCGCCCAGAGATCGGAGACATCCTCCACCACCACGAGCGTCGTCGGGTCGCGCTCGGCGTCGCGACAGATCGTGCAGGGGTCGGAGGTGTCGACATTGCCACAGCTTGAGCACACGATGATGCGGTCGGCGGCCACCCGCATGGCGTCGGCGAGCGGCCCGAGCAGCGTATCGCGCTTCTTGATGAGCTGGAGGGCGGCCCGCCGCGCCGAGCGGGGTCCGAGGCCCGGCATGCGGGCCAGCAATTGGATCAGGCGCTCGATCTCGGGGCCGGCGACGGCTTGGGGCATCGTGCCTCTGGGGCGAGGTAAGGACTGGTCGTCCGGACGGGCATAGACGCCGCCGGGCGGCGCGCAAGGGTCCAGGCACCCGTGTGTGGTATATGGGTATTCCAGAGCCGCTCCGTCGATTGCAGCATGCTGCGCGACGAACGGAACTGCTTACAGACTTGGGTTCCTGAGTCCACGACTGCGGTCTAACCTGTTTGTCCACGTTGCGGGCTCCTGGCGGAGCCCATAATGACAGCGAAGCTTCGCCGCCTCATTCGAGAGTGGGACGGGAAGCGGCCGGGGAACGGTGAACCTGCGCGCGGCGGACCTGTACGACCGCGCGGACGTCCCCCGGGCAAATCCGGACGGTGCACCCGTCCGGCTCAGTCGCGTCGACGGTCGAACAGGGGCCCGGGAGATACGATCTTGACCAACATCGGTGATCACAACGCGGCCCACGGCGCGGATGCTGCCGGCTTCCGTGACCTCAAGGCCGTCCACTGGAATTTCGAGGCTCCGCGTCTTTACGAGGAGGCCCTGTCCCGCAAGGAGGCGCAGCTCGCCCGCGGCGGCGCCCTGGTAGCCACCACCGGCAGTCATACCGGCCGCTCGCCCAAGGACAAGTTCCTGGTCCGGGATGCCAGCACCGAGGCCGAAGTCTGGTGGGACAACAACGGCGCGATCACACCGGAGCAGTTCGAGGCCCTGCGCCAGGATTTCCTGAAGCACGCCGAGGGCCGGGAGCTGTTCGCACAGGATCTCTACGGCGGTGCCGACCCGGCCTACCGGGTGAAGGCCCGGGTGTTCACCGAGTTCGCGTGGCACTCGCTGTTCATCCGCAACCTGCTGATCCGGCCGGACCGCTCCGAGATCGCGTCCTACGTGCCGGACATGACGATCATCGATCTGCCGAGCTTCCAGGCGGATCCCGCCCGGCATGGCTGCCGGTCCAAGACGGTGATCGCCATCGACTTCACGAAGAAGCTCGTGCTGATCGGCGGCTCCGCCTACGCGGGCGAAATGAAGAAGTCGGTCTTTACCTACCTGAACTTCATCCTGCCGGGTAAGGGCGTGATGCCGATGCATTGCTCGGCCAACGCGGCGCTCGACGCCGAGGGCGGCTCGGCGATCTTCTTCGGCCTCTCCGGTACCGGCAAGACCACCCTGTCGAACGATTCCTCCCGCCAGCTCCTCGGTGACGACGAGCACGGCTGGTCGAATTCCGGCATCTTCAACTTCGAGGGCGGCTGCTACGCCAAGACCATCCGCCTCTCGCGCAACGCCGAGCCGGAGATCTACGCCACCACCGAGCGCTTCGGCACGGTGATGGAGAACGTGGTGATCGATACGGTGACGCGGGCACCGGATTTCGACGATTCCTCGCTCACCGAGAACACCCGCTGCGCCTATCCGCTGGACTTCATCGCCAATGCCAGCGCCACCGGCCGGGCCGGGCATCCGAAGAACATCGTGATGCTGACCTGCGATGCCTTCGGGGTGATGCCGCCGATCGCCAAGCTCACCGGCGCCGAGGCGATGTACCACTTCCTGTCGGGCTACACCGCGAAGGTGGCGGGCACCGAGCGCGGCCTGACCGGACCGGAGGCGACCTTCTCTACCTGCTTCGGTGCACCGTTCATGCCGCGGCACCCGAGCACCTACGGAAACCTTCTCCGTGACCTGATCGCCAAGCACAGCGTCGATTGCTGGCTCGTCAACACCGGCTGGACCGGCGGCGGCGTCGGCACCGGCCGGCGCATGCCGATCCGCGTGACGCGTCGCCTGCTGAGCGCGGCGCTGGACGGCTCCCTCGCCCAGGCCGAGTTCCGCCGCGATCCGTATTTCGGGTTCGCGGTGCCGGTCTCGGTACCGGGCGTCGAGCCGCACATCCTGACCCCGGTGAAGACCTGGGCCAACAAGGGGGCCTTCGTCGAGACGGCGGCGCGGCTGGTGAAGATGTTCGACGACAACTTCAAGCGGTTCGAAGGCCATGTCGACGCCGACGTGCGCGCCGCCGGGCCGACCGCACAGGCGATCGCGGCCTGAAAACGCGACCGGGCGGCCCGCAGGGCCSCCCGTCCCCGCCCGTCTTTGCGAGCGCAGCGAAGCAACCCAGGGCCGCGGGTCGTCGGCAAGCGTGGCGCTTCTGGATTGGTTCGCTGCGCTCGCAAAGACGGCGACGGATTCGATCGTCCCGTCCCGATCGCGCGCCTAGAACGGCAGCTTCATCCCCGGCGGCAGGGGCAGGCCCTTGGTCAATTCGGCCATGCGCTCCTGCATCGTCGCGTCGGCCTTGCCGCGGGCGTCGTTGCAGGCGGCGACGATCAGGTCCTCAAGGATCTCGCGCTCGTCCGCGACCATCAGGGTCGGGTCGATGCTGACACCCTTCATCTGGCCCTTGGCCGTCATCGTGACCCGCACCGAGCCGCCGCCCGAGGCGCCGGTCACTTCGAGGCCGTCCATCTCGGCCTGAAGGCTCGCCATCTTATCCTGCATGGCCTGAGCCTGCTTCATGATGCCCATCAGGTCGCGCATGCGGCTCTCTTTCCGGTTCGTTGTCTGATCTGATCTGGGTATGGGACCGCCGCCGCGCTACCACGTGCCGGATGGCGCCTCAGGCGTCGTCCTCGGCGCCGTCGAGCCGGGGGGCCTCATCGTCTCCGAGAGCCTCAGCCTCGCCCATAGGCAGGGCCTCCGAGGCGGTCTCTCGCACGTCGACGATCTCGGCGCCGGGGAAGCGCGTCAGGACCTCGCGGACGAACGGGTCGGCGGCGGCGTTCTCCCGACGGGTCTCGGTGGCGGCACGGGCCGCGGCGTCGAGGGTCGGCGCGCCCTCTTCCTTGGACAGGGCCACCGCCCACCGCCGTCCGGTCCACCGTTCGATGGCGGCGGAGAGGTCGGTGGCGAGGCTCGGACGGCCACCCGGAGCGAGCCGGAACTCGATCCGACCCTCCTCGAAGCGCACGAGGTGGATGTCCCGCTCCAGCGCGGTCCGAAGCAGGATGTCGCGGTTGGCATCGGCCAGGGCGATGAGGTCCTCGAACCGGCCGAGGCGCGGGGACGGCGGCGCGACGGGGGCCGGTCTCGGGGCCGGGGCGCTCACCGCTGTCGGGACCGCCACGGGCGGGAGCTCCGCCGGCATCGTTCGGGGCGAAGCCGCCAGCGCCGCCGAGCCACCGCCGCGCAGATCCGGGATCGGCGGCAGCGGCGGCCGCGCCGACACGGCGGGGGTCTCGTCCGTGGGCGCGGCGGCTGCCTCGGCCTTGAGCTGGCGCAGGGCCTCGTCGGGGGTCGGAAGATCGGCCGCGTAGGCGAGGCGGACGATCGCCATCTCGGCCGCCGCGAGCGGGCGCGGGGCTGCCTGGACCTCGGGAATCGCCTTAAGCAGGATCTGCCAAGCCCGCGACAGGGCGCGGATCGAGAGCTTATCGGCGAACTGGGCGCCCCGGACGCGCTCCGTTTCGCTGAGCGTCGGATCGGCGGCGGTCTCCGGCACCACCTTGAGCCGGGTCACGAGGTGCGTGAAGGCCGCGAGATCTGAGAGCACCACCGAGGGGTCCGCGCCGGAATCGTACTGCGCCCGCAATTCCGCGAAGGCCGCCGGCACCGAACCGCGCATCACCGCCTCGAACAGGTCGAGGATGCGGGCGCGATCGGCGAGACCCAGCATGTCGCGCACGCTCTGCGCAGTGATCGTGCCGGCGCCGTGGGCGATCGCCTGGTCGAGCAGCGAGAGGGCGTCGCGCACGGATCCTTCTGCGGCGCGGACGATGGCGCCCAGCGCCTCGTCCTCGACGGAGACGCCCTCGGCCGCGCAGACCTTCGCGAGATGCGCGTGCAGGGTCGGCGCCTCGACCCGGCGCAGGTCGAACCGCTGGCAGCGGGACAGGATCGTCACCGGAACCTTGCGGATCTCCGTGGTGGCGAACACGAACTTGGCGTGGGGCGGCGGCTCCTCCAGCGTCTTCAGGAAGGCGTTGAACGCCTTCTCGGACAGCATGTGGACCTCGTCGACGATGTAGACCTTGTAGCGCGCCGAGACCGGCCCGTAGCGGATCCCGTCGATGATCGCCCGGACGTCGTCGATGCCGGTATGCGAGGCGGCGTCCATCTCCAGCACGTCCATGTGCCGGGATTCCATGATCGCCGCGCAGTGGAGGCCGAGTTCCGGCATCGACACGGTGGGCCCGGTATCGGGCTGGCCGGCGCGGGCATAGTTGAGGCCGCGGGCGAGGATGCGCGCCGTGGTGGTCTTGCCGACGCCGCGGACGCCAGTGAGCATCCAGGCCTGGGGGATGCGGTTGGCCGCGAACCCGTTGGCCAGGGTGCGCACCATCGCGTCCTGGCCGATCAGGTCGCCGAAATTGGTCGGGCGATACTTGCGCGCGAGCACCCGGTAGGGCGTTGCCGCGGCGGGCGGCGCTGGGAACCCGGGCAGGCCCGGCTCGTCGTCAGGCGTGCCGGTCGAAGCGTCCATGCCGTGTCGGGATCGGGCTGCCGCGCGCTGGAATAAGGTGGGAGGCTGGACGAAGACCCGCTCGGTCTCGTTAGGGCTGCTTCCTTCCGGACCTGACCCGGTTGGCGAGTGAAACGTCCCTCGCCAACCCCCCGCCGGCTATATGGCCGCGCCGTCCGCCGAACGCAAGCGCCGCCTACTCGGCCTCGCGCTTCACGATGGCCATGGTCTTCGGATCGAGCTTCAGGTCGAACTTCTTGCCGTTGGCGTCGATGGCGTCATCGACCTCGATCATTCCGTCGTCGAGTTCGATCTCCTTCCACTTGGTGAAGCCCTCCTGCTTGAGCATGGCTTCGACCTTCGCCTGCTGGTCCGGCGGAAGCTTCTGATCGGCGCGGGCCGCCAAGCTGAAGCCGGCAACCAGGGTCAGTGCGAGGATGGATGTGGCGAGGCGCATGGCTGTCTCCGGTGCGTCGATTGTTTCCGGCTGTGAACAGGAATGCGGCGGCAGAGTTCCTGCGGGCTCACGATCTGCTTGAGCCTCCTATGATTCTCCCGCACATCTTGGCTGCGCCGGACTGCGGCGCGAGGAATCCTTGCCGATGGTCACCCGTGTCGCCACCGTGGCCTTCGAGGGCATCGAGGCACGCGCGGTCGACGTTCAGGTTCAGATCATCCCAGGGGCGGTGGTCTTCAACATCGTCGGCCTCCCCGACAAGGCGGTGGCCGAATCCCGCGAGCGGGTTCGCGGCGCCCTGATCGCGTCCGGGTTGGCGCTGCCGGCCAAGCGCATCACCATCAACCTGGCGCCCGCCGACCTGCCCAAGGAGGGCTCGCACTACGATCTGCCGATCGCCCTCGGAGTCATGGCGGCGATCGGCGCGATCCCGGCCGACACCCTCGCCGGCTACTGCGTGCTGGGCGAACTCGCCCAGGACGGCAGCATCACGGCGGTCGACGGCGTGCTGCCGGCCGCCATGGCGGCCGGCGCCCGGGGGCTCGGGCTCATATGCCCGGCCTCCACGGGTCCGGAGGCGGCCTGGGCCGGGGGCGACCTCGACGTGCTCGCGCCACGCTCGCTGATCCAGCTCGCCAACCACTTCAAGGGCAGCCAGGTCATGGCCCGGCCAGAGCCCGCCGTCGCCGCGCTGGCCGGGCCGCTCCCGGACCTCGCCGACATCAAGGGTCAGGAAGGCGCCAAGCGCGCGCTGGAGATCGCGGCGGCTGGCGGCCACAACCTGCTGATGAACGGCCCCCCCGGCTCCGGCAAATCCATGCTGGCGGCGCGGCTGCCCTCGATCCTGCCACCGCTCAATCCCCGCGAACTTCTCGACATCTCCATCGTCCAGTCGGTGGCGGGCGAGCTGAAGGGCGGCGCCCTCTCGAACCGCCGCCCGTTCCGGCAGCCACACCATTCCGCCTCGATGGCCGCCCTGGTGGGCGGCGGGCTCGGGGCGCGGCCGGGGGAGATCTCCCTCGCCCATGGCGGGGTGCTGTTCCTGGACGAACTGCCCGAATTCTCGCCGCAGGTGCTCGACAGTTTGCGCCAGCCGATGGAATCGGGCGCCGTGATGATTGCCCGGGCCAACCATCGGATCACCTATCCGGCGCGCTTCCAGCTCGTCGCCGCGATGAACCCCTGCCGCTGCGGCCAGGGCCTCGAGCCGGGCTACGCCTGCCGGCGCGGACCGAACGCGCGCTGCATGGCGCAATATCAGGCGCGGATCTCCGGCCCGCTGCTCGACCGCATCGACCTGCGCATCGAAGTGCCGGCGGTCACGGCCGCCGACCTGATCCTGCCAGCGCCGGCCGAGGGCTCCCGCGAGGCGGCCGCCCGGGTTTCGGCGGCTCGGGCGCTCCAGGCGGAACGCTTCACAGGGCGGGGACTGCCCGCCTCCACGACCAACGCGACCTGTCCGGCCAACCTCATCGAGGAGGTCGCGAGCCCCGACGCGGACGGCACGGCGCTGATCCGGCAGGCGGCGGAGACCATGCGGCTCTCCGCCCGGGGCTTTCATCGGACCCTCCGCGTGGCGCGGACCCTGGCCGACCTCGACGGGGAAGCGCAGGTGCGACGTCTGCACCTGGCGGAGGCCCTGTCGTATCGGGGCCGTGGCGACAGCGCGGCGGTCGCCGCTTGAGCGCCCGATCGAACGGGTCGCCCGCGGATCTGACGGTCTCCATCGGCCAGTACAGCAGCGCCGGTCGCAAGGCGGCCAACCAGGATTTCCACGGCACCCTGGTTCCGCCCCAGCCGGGCCTCAGCCGGAAGGGGATCGCCGTGGCGCTCGCCGATGGGATCAGCAGCAGCGCCGCCGGCGCGGCGGCGAGCGAGACCGCGGTGAAGAGCTTCCTCGGCGATTACTACGCCACGCCGGACACGTGGTCGGTGAAGACTTCGGCGCAGCGCGTGGTCGCGGCGGCGAACTCCTGGCTGTATGCCCAGACCCGGCGGGGCGCCGACCCGAACGATGCCGACCGGGGCTACGTCACGACCTTCGATGCCCTCGTCCTGAAGGCGTGCACGGCCCACCTCTTCCATGTGGGCGACGCCCGGATCTGGCGCGTGTCCGGGCGGTCCCTCGAACAGCTCACCGAGGACCACCGTGTGGTCGTCTCCGCGGCGGAATCCTATCTCGGCCGCGCCCTCGGGGCGACCGCCCGCGTGGAGATCGATTACCACGCGTTCGGCATCGCGGCCGGCGACACGTTCGTGCTGACGACGGACGGGGTCCACGAGCACGTCCGGCCCCGCGACATGGTGGCGGCGATCACGCAGGCCGAATCCCTGGATGCCGCGGCGCGCACCATCGCCGAGGCGGCCCTGGCCGCCGGCAGCCCCGACAACCTGACGATCCAGATCGTGCGGGTGGAAACCGTGCCGGCCGGGGATCCGGCCGACCTCCTCGGGGACACCGAGGGGCTCGATCCGGCGCCGCTGCTCGACCCGCCGGCCGACCTCGACGGCTTCCGTCTGTTGCGGATCCTCCATTCCGGCCCCCGCAGCCGCGTCTATCTCGCCGTGGAGGCCGAGACGGGCGAACAGGTCGCCCTGAAGGTCCTGTCGCTGGATCTGCGGGACGATCCGGCGCAGCGGAAGCGCTTCGTCATGGAGGAGTGGATCGCGCGGCGGATCGACAATCCCCACGTTCTCAAGGCCCATACCCAAGCGCGCCGCCGCAGCCACCTCTACACGGTCATGCGCTACGTCGAGGGCCAGACTCTGACCCAGTGGATGCGCGACCATGCCGCCCCCGAGCTCGAGGCGGCGCGCGGCCTCGTCGAGCAGCTCGCCCGGGGCGTCCAGGCCTTCCACCGGCGGGAGATGGTCCACCAGGACCTGCGGCCCGACAACGTGCTGATCGACACGGCGGGGACCGTCCAGGTCATCGATTTCGGCGCCACCCAGGTGGCCGGGGTGGTCGAGGGCGATCCGCGGATCGATCCGGCGGAGATCCTCGGCACCGTGCAGTACACGGCCCCCGAGTGCTTCCTCGGCGCGCCGGCCACGGCCGGATCGGATGTGTTCGCGGTTGGCGTCATCACCTACCAGATGCTGACCGGGCGGCTTCCCTATGGCGATGCTGTCCCTCGGGCGCGCACACGCGCCGCGCAGCGCCGGCTGCGCTATGCTTCGGCCCTCGCCGTGCGGCCGCTGCTGCCGGTCTGGGTGGACGGGGCGCTGCGCAAGGCCGTGCATCCGGACCCGGCGCGGCGCTATCAAGCGCTGTCTGCCTTCGTGCATGACCTCCGGCATCCGAACCCAGCCTTCACGGACGCCCGGCGGGCCTCGCTGCTCGAGCGCGATCCGCTGCTGTTCTGGCGCCTGCTCTCGCTGGTGCTCGGGCTCGTGGCGCTGACGCTCGCGGCGATCCTGGTCGGCGGGCGGGTGCGGTGAGCCCGGGGCCGTGGCTCAGGGATCGAGTTCGGGATAACGGCGGAAGATGCCGTCCTCGCTGAACGGGAGCCGGCGTTCGCTCTCGAGATAGGCGGCGATCCGCGGGCGTTGCGCGACGGCCTCATGAAGACGCGCCACGTTCGGGTTCGCGCGCAGGGCCGCGGCTGTCGCCCTGGGAAAGGCGTAGCGCAGGCCCGCGACGAGCTGGAACAGGGACAGATCCACGTAGGACACGTTTTCGCCGACGAGCCGGTCGCTGCCGTTGGACGACAGCACCCGCTCGAAATAGCTCAGAAATTTCGGGATCCGCTCGGCCCGGAACTCCGCGGCCCGGCGGAGCGCCTCGGGCTTCTGATCCGCGTAGTAGAGCCCGACGCCCAACGGATGGTGCGTGTCGTGGGCCTCGTCGACCGCGTCGACGATCGTCAGCTGCAGCTGATGGGTCCAGATCCGGTCGCGCTCGGATTCGCCGACGAGGCCGAGGCGCGGGCCGAGATAGAGGAGGATCGCGGCGGTCTGGCCGATGACGACGTCGCCGTCGCGCAGGAATGGCGGTGCCAGGGGCGGCCGCTTGTTCCCGGGATCCGTAAGGCGGTCGAGCATCGGCTCGATCCCGCCGGCCTCGTCATCCCGGCGGGCGACGTCGACGTATTCGGCGCCGGCTTCTTCCATAGCGAGGCGGATGAACTCGCCACGCCCCTGGATCATCGGCCAATAATGGAGCTCGTAGGGCATCGCCGCCTCCGCGAACGGGAAGGTGGAGCGCGCCCGTCCGCTTCCCGATCAGTTGCCGGTCGCGCCGTCCTCGGCGGACGCCTTGTCGACCGGCGGCTCGGCGCTCGCGACCGCCTTGCGGACGAACACCGGCTGGAGCCGCTCGGCGAGCTGCTGGTCGAGATGCTTGACGTAGGCGCCCTTGAAGTAGCGTTCGCCGGTCTTCGCACCGTAGAGGCGGTCATGCGCCTGGATCATCGCGGCGACTTCCGGGCGGCACAGGAAGCCCGTGATGCCGACGGCCTCATACCAGCGGCCCGCCCGGGCCTCTGCGGTCGCCTTCGGGTTCGAGAGCACCGTATCGGCGAAGCACGCGGTGGCGGCCTGCCGAAGGGGTGCCAGTTCTGCCTCTGCCTGCGCCGGGTTCACCGCCGGGGTGGCGGGCTGCCGGTGGGGGCGCGCCTGCGCGGCCGAGACGAGAGCGAGGACGGTCAAGGTGGCGAGGATCGAAGTCTTCATACGGGCGGCCTCGTCGGGTGTCCGAACCTGTTCAGGTCTCGCTCATGATTGCGTCGGGATCGGGGCTGACGGTGCGGTCCACGTGCCCGATACGGGGCAAGATCCGGACCGTTTCACGACGGCAACACCTCTTTCCCATTCCCTGTCTCAGCCGCGCCGCTCGGCGTTCCAGTAACCCCGGCAGGCGAGGGCTCCGGACGCGACCCAGGTGCCGGTTCCGAACCCGGCGGAATCCAGGCGCCCGCGCACGTCGGCCGTGGCGGCGCCGTTGGAGATGGAACCGCGGATCGCGCCGTTCCCCGCGACGCCGCCGTCGACCACGAAGGCTGTCCCGATGAACCGCGCCCGACCGTGCTTGATCCGCACCGGATAGCGATAGGCGCGGTCGCATCCGCCCGATTCGGTGACGATCTCGACGCCCCACGTGCCGTCGTACCGATCGGGCATGGACGCCCGGCGCGGTGCGGCGGCGGCGGGGGCTGCGCCGATGAGGAGCAGCGCGGCTGCGATACGGGGCGTCATGCGGCTTCGGTTCGGTTGGCGTCGCGAGGCGGGTGACCCGTCAGCGCGACGTCTGCGGCGCCGGCGACCGCAAGGCCGCCCGAAGCGCCGCGTTGAGGAGGGCAAGCAGATCGCAACCGACATGCAGGAAGGCGGCCACGCCCGCAGCCTTCAGCGGCTCGAGCAAGTCCGCCGGCCGGCCGGCGAGGTAGATCGGTCCTGCGCCAGCCTTCGCGAGAGCCTCGGCCGTGGCGACGGCGTGCTCGCCATAGATCGCGTCGGTGGAGCAGATGCAGGCGAGGGTCGCTCCGGAATCCCGGAACGCCGCCGCCGCGGCCTCGGCGTCCGGGAAGCCCTCGTTCGAGATGGCCTCGATGCCGCCCGCCGCGAAGGCATTCGCGGCGAAGGTCGCCCGGGCGTTGAAGGCCGCCACCGGGCCGAGATTGGCCAGGAACACCACCGGGCGCCGACCGGTCTTGGCGAAGCTCGCGTCCGAGGCGTCCCGCAGGGACTCGTAGGGCTCCGCGAGACGCTGGGACGGCAACGCATCGCAGGCGACGGCCGAGCCCGCGCCGAAATTCGAGCTGCCCGGCCCGGTCGCGGGGGAGACGTCGAGGACTGTGACAGGCTTCTCGGAGAGGTTCGGGAACTCGCTCGCGCCCGTGAGCGGTTCGCGGCGGGTCGCCACGGCCTTCGCGCGGGCCTCGCGGGTCAGCTCGATCCGCCGCTGCAGCTTCCCGACGCTGAGCGAGGCGACGATGCCGCCCTCGGCTTCGATCGCCTGGAACGCCGCCCAGCCCGCCTCGGCGAGGTCGGCGGTCAGCGCCTCGAAACCGCCTGCACCGGCCGCGGGGTCGCTGACGCGGGCGAGATGCGATTCCTCTATCAGCACGATCTGGCTGTTGCGCGCCGCGCGCCGCGCGAAGGCGTCGGGCAGGCCGAGGGCCTGCGTGTAGGGCAGGATCGCGACGCTGTCGGCGCCCCCCATGCCGGCGGACGCCGCCGCCATGCCGGTGCGCAGGATGTTCACGAATGGATCCCGCTTGGTCATCATCCGCCACGCCGTCTCGGCGTGGAGCCGCAGCGGCCTGGGATCGAGCCCGCAGGCCTGCTCGACCCGCGCCCAGAGGCGCCGCATCGCGCGGAACTTCGCGACCGTGACGAACTCGTCGGCATCGGCCGCCAGCAGTACCGCGATGCGGTCGCGGGCCGCAGAGAGGTCGTGGCCGGCGGAGTCCAGGGCGCGCAGATAAGCGACGGCGGTGGCGAGCACCGCGCCGAGTTCCGCCGCTTCGCCGGCGCCACCCTCGTGATAGGGCCGGCCGTCGGCCAGGAACGCCCGGCCGCGGAAGCCCGCCGCCTCCAGCTCCACCACGGTCGCGGCGAGCTGCGGGGCGATCTCGCTCCAGACCGCGCCGAGGCTGCCGGTGGCGGCCAGGACGCCGATCGGGTCGATGCCGAGATCGAGATCGTAGCTCGAGAGATCCTCGCCCCGGCGCTCCGCCAGGGCTTTCACGACCTGTGCGATCTCCAGGCCGCGGCCGCCGCCGTCGATCCGCAGGGCGATCAGCGGCAGCATCACACCCTTGAGCGCCGCGTCGAGATCCTCGACGCGCGTGGCGGTCAGGCCGTAGCCACGGGCGCCCGGTGCGCCCGCGAACGCCAGAACCAGGGCGTCGGCACCGCCTTCGAGGTCCGCCAGCGCCTGGGTATTGGCGACGCCGAGATCGGGATGGTCGACCCGCTGGGCGATCCGCCACGGACCCGGCTCGCGCACGGGCTGGGCCACCGGCTCGGCCCGGCCGTAGAGCGGCTCGATCCGCAGGCCATCGGCTGTCCGCGACACCAGCCGCTTCTCGAAATCGGCACCCTTCAGGACGCCTTCGACGAGGCCGAGCCAGCGTGCCCGGTCTGCGGGCTCGAAGAGGTCGGCGAGCGGTGTGTCTTCCATCGGAATGTCCCAGGCCGCGGTGTCTTCTGCACCGTTTTCGTGCGTTTGCGTCGCACGCCGTTTCGCCGCTGGCAATCGCCCGACGGTTCAGGAAACCTCAAGGCGCGGGTCACTGCTTTTTGATGGCCGCAACCGGGGTCGGAGCGGCGCTCCGCCTCAGCCGAGAATGATCAGACCGGCGAACCCGAGAGCGCCGACGATGATCCGCCACCACGCGAACAGCCAGAAGCCGTGGCGGGACACGTAGTCGAGGAGCACTCGCACCACGAACAGCGCCGCGACGAACGACACGATGAAGCCGATCACGATCAGGCCGACATCGTCGCCCGACAGGTATTTGTAGTTGTCGAGCAGGTCCTTGGCGAAGGCGCCCGCCATGGTCGGCATCGCGAGGTAGAATGAGAATTCGGTGGCGGAGCGCTTGTCGGCGCCCATCAGCATCGCGCCCACGATGGTGGCGCCCGAGCGGGACACGCCGGGGATCATCGCCAGACACTGGAAGATGCCGATCTTCAGGTCCATCGGCAGAGAGAAGTCGTAGACGTCGGTCTTCCGCACCTCGAGATCGGTGTCGTCGATGACGAGGAGCACCAGGCCGCCCGCCACCAGGGTCGCGCAGACGATCCAGGGGTTGAACAGGTAAGCCTTGATCATCTTGGAGAAGATGCCGCCGATGATCGCCGCCGGCAGGAACGCCACCAGGATCCCGAGCACGAAGCGGCGCGCCCTGGGGTCGGTCGGCATCGCGGTGGCGATCCCGAGCAGGCGGCGGAAATACACCGCCAGGATCGCCAGGATCGCGCCCAGCTGGATCAGCACCTCGAAGGTGTTGTTTGGCGAGTGGAAGCCGATGAAATGGGCGACCAGCAACTGGTGGCCGGTGGAGGAAACCGGAATGAACTCAGTCGCCCCCTCCACCAGCGCGAGCAGCACTGCCTTGCCGATGCTTACCGGATCCATCGAGACGCCTTGTGCCGTGGGCGCTCCGGCGCATGCCGAGCCGCCTGCCACGCAAAATGGTTGAGCCCGAGGCTTCGCCCATTAGGGTTGACGAGCGGTTACCGGGCCGAGCCGGGCGTGTTAAGGGCTCGGAAACGGTCGGGCAATAACGCTCCGTCCGAAGTCCTGCGCGCCGAAGACCTGCGCTTCAGGACCCTCGACGAGCGCGGGACCGGCCGCGCTGGCAGACCAAGCGTCCACCACGGCCTCGATGGCAACCCTCTACCACTTTCCCTTCTGCGCGAATTCCCGGTTCATCCGTCTCGTGCTCGCCGAGATGGGCATGGAGCCGACGCTGTTCGAAGAACGGCCCTGGGAACGGCGCGACGACTTCCTGCTGATCAATCCGGCGGGGGTGACGCCCGTGCTGCTGGAGCAGACCGGCCTCGTCATCCCCGGGGCGGGGGTCATCGCCGAGTATCTCGACGAGACCCGGGGCCTCGGGCTTTCCGGGCGGCGGATGCTGCCGGAGGACACCGTCGAGCGCGTCGAGGTGCGGCGCCTGCTCGACTGGTTCCTGGTCAAGTTCGAGTCCGAGGTGACCGCCTACCTCGTCAACGAGAAGATCTCGAAACGCTTCATGTCGGCCCACGAGGGCGGCGGCCCGCCCGACATGAACGCGATCCGCGCCGCGCGCGCAAACGTGCGCTACCACCTCAAGTACATCGGCTACCTGATCGCGCGGCGGCGCTGGATCGCCGGCGACAACCTGACCTATGCCGATCTCGCGGCGGCCGCCCATCTCTCCTGCGTCGACTATCTCGGTGACGTGCCGTGGGACGAGGACGAGATGGCCCGCAACTGGTACGCCCGGGTCAAGTCGCGGCCCTCGTTCCGCAGCCTGCTGGCCGATCGGGTGGCCGGCATGGCGCCCGCCGCCCATTACGCGGATCTCGATTTCTGAACGCCCGACGGATCTATCTCGGCGCCGATCTGCGCCGCCTCGTCGAGACCCGGGCTCGGACGCTCGGCTTCTGCGGCCTGCGCGTGACCCGCCCCGACCGGTTGCCCGACCTGCCGGGTCGCCTGTCGGCTTGGTTGGCCGAGGGCGCGCACGGCACCATGGACTGGATGGCGGAGCGGGCGGACCAGCGCGCCCGTCCCACCAGCCTGTGGCCCGGGCTGCGCAGCATCCTTGTTCTGGCGATGAGCTACAGGCCCGAGGACGATCCGCGCAACGTGGTGGCGCGACGGGACCGCGGCGCGGTGGCCGCCTACGCGCAGCGGCGCGATTATCACGAGGTTTTGAAGGGCCGGCTGAAGGAATTGGGCGGCTACCTGTCCGCCAAGGGCGACGTGCGGGTGAAGGTCTTCTGCGACACCGCCCCGGTCATGGAGAAGACCCTCGCCGAGGCGGCCGGCCTCGGCTGGCAGGGCAAGCACACGGTGCTGATCTCACGCACGCACGGCAATTGGCTGCTCCTCGGCGCGATCTACACCAGCGCGGAGTTCGAGCCGGATCCGCCTGCGCGGGATCATTGCGGCTCCTGCCGCGCCTGCCTGGACATCTGCCCGACGGATGCCTTCCCGGCCCCCTACCGGCTCGATGCGCGGCGCTGCATCTCGTATCTCACGATCGAGCATGCCGGGCCGATCACCGCGACGTTCCGGCCGGCGATCGGCAACCGCGTCTTCGGCTGCGACGACTGCCTCGCCGTCTGCCCGTGGAACAAGTTCGCCCGCACGGCGGCCGAGACCCGCCTCGCCGCGCGCACCGATCTGGCCGCCCCGTCGCTGGCGGATCTCGCCGGGCTCGACGATGCGGCATTCCGGTCCTTCTTCGCCGGCACGCCGGTCAAACGCACGGGGCGCGACCGCTTCCTGCGCAACGTCATGATCGCGATCGGCAATTCCGGCGATCCCGCCCTGGCGGACGCGGCGGTGGCCCGGCTCACCGACGCGTCCCCCCTGGTGCGCGGCATGGCGGTGTGGGCCTGCGCCCGGCTGCTCGCGCCGGATGCCCTGCGCGCCCTTCGCCGGCAGCACGCCGAGCGCGAGACCGATACCCATGTCCGCGACGAGTGGCTGGCCGTCGCCGCCTTGACGGAATCGCCGGCGGGCGAGACATCCGCCCCATGAACCTCTTCGTCTTCGGGCTTGGTTTCACCGGCCGCCGTTTCGCCGATCGGGCGCGGGCGCGGTTCGGGACCGTCCGCGCCACCGTCACCGACGCCGACGCCGCCGACCGCATCGCGGCGGACAGCGGCTTCGCCATGCGTGCCTTCGGACCGGAGGCCGACGATCCCCGGATCGCCGCGGACCTCGCCGACACGGATGTGCTGCTCGTCTCGGCGCCCCCCGGCGAAGCCGGCGATCCGGTGCTTCCCCGCTACGCGGACGTGATCGCGGCGAGTCGGATCGGCTGGATCGGCTACCTGTCCACCATCGGCGTCTACGGCGATCAGGGCGGGGCCTGGATCGACGAGGCGACGCCGGCGATCCCACGCAGCGCCCGCTCGAAGGTGCGCCTCGATGCCGAAGCGGCGTGGCTGGCACTCGGTGCACAGGCCGGCAAGGCCGTGCAGGTGTTCCGCCTCTCGGGCATCTACGGACCGGGCCGCAACCCGATCGTGAAGCTGCGGGAGGGCCGTTCCCAGCGCATCGTCAAGGCCGGACAGGTGTTTAACCGGATCCATGTCGACGACATCGCCACGACGCTGCTCGCCTCCATCGACAGACCGCGGGCCGGGGCGATCTACAACGTCACCGACGACGAGCCGACCGCACCGCAGACCGTGACCGAACACGCCGCGGCACTCACGGGCTTGCCGCTGCCGCCGGAGATCGATTTCGAGACCGCCGACCTGTCGCCGATGGCGCGCAGCTTCTACGGCGAGAACAAGCGCGTGCGGAACCGGTTGATCCGCGAGGAACTGGGCGTCGCGCTCGCCTATCCGACCTACCGCGAGGGCCTCGCGTCCCTCAAGGATCAGCCCTGATCAGGCCTCGAGATGGCGTGGCCGCACGAGCCGGCGGAGCAGGCCGTCCCGCGGACCGACCATCATCGAGGCGAGGTAGAGCGCGCCGGCTGCGAGCACGATGGCCGGGCCGCTCGGCAGGTCAAACTGGTAGGAGAGGCTCAGTCCCGAGACGCTCGCGATCGCGGCGATCAGCATCGACACCGGGATCAGCCCGGCGAGGTCGCGCGCCCAGAAGCGAGCCGCCACGGCCGGCAGCAGCATCAGCCCGACCGCCAGCAGGGTTCCGAGGGCCTGGAAGCCGCCCACGAGGTTCACCACGACCAGCGCCAGGAATGCGAGATGGACCGGACCGCCGCTGCGGCTCACGGTCCGCAGGAACAGCGGATCGACGCATTCCATCACGAGCGGCCGGTAGATCACCGCGAGGGCCATGAGGGTCAGCGTGCTGATGCCGCCGAGCAGCCAGAGCGCAGAATCGTCGAGGGCCAGCACCGAGCCGAACAGGAAGTGCATCAAATCGATCTGCGACCCGCGCAGCGAGACCAGCAGAACGCCGGCGGCGAGGGAGATCAGGTAGAAGGCCGCGAGGTTGGCGTCCTCCCGGACGACCGTGGCGCGGGTGACGGCCCCGGCGAGCAGGGCCACGGCGAGCCCGGCGACGAGACCGCCCAGGGTCATCGCCGGCAGGGACAGGCCGGCGACCAAGAAGCCGACCGCGGCGCCCGGCAGGATCGCATGGCTCATCGCGTCGCTCATCAGGCTCATGCGGCGCAGCGTCAGGAACACGCCCACGGGCGGTGCCGACACCGACAGCGCGAGGCAGCCCGCCAGTGCCCGGCGCATGAAGCCGAACTCGACGAAGGGCGCGACCAGGGATCCGAACGGATCCATCACGCGGCGTCCTCGTGGTGGTGATGCGGGCCGGCGCCGTGATCGTGGGCGTGGGCCGCCACGGCCCGCGGCCCGGCGCAGATCGCTGCGCCCTCGTCCCAGGCTTCGGACAGGTTGCGGGCGCGGGCGAGGTTGTCGGCCGTCAGCACCCGCGCGGTCGGCCCCCAGGCCACGGGCTCGCGGGCGAGCAGCAGCGTCGTCGGGAAGTGCGCCCGCACCTGTGCAAGGTCGTGGAGGGCTGCGACGACCGTCCGCCCCTCGCCATGCCACGTCCGGATCAACGCCAGGAGATCGTCCACTGTCCGCGCATCGATACCGGTGAACGGCTCGTCGAGGAGGACGACGGGGCAGTCCTGCAGGATCAGCCGGGCGAACAGGGCGCGCCGGAATTGACCGCCCGACAGGGTGCCGATCGGGCGCGCCGCGAAACCGTCGAGGCCGACCGTCGCCAGCGCGGCCTCGATTGCCGGGCGATGCCGGGTGAGGCTGCGCCATGCGCCCACGCGCCGCCAGAGGCCCATGCCGGCGAGATCCAGGACGCTTAGCGGAAAGCTCCGATCGATCTCGTCCGCCTGCGGCATGTAGGCGATCGCGCCCGCGCGCTCGATCCGGCCGTCGAGGCAGCGGATCTCGCCGACCATGCCCTTGAGGAGCGTCGACTTGCCGGCGCCATTCGGTCCGACCAGGGCCAGCAGGTCGCCGGACCGCACGGTCCCGTCGAGGTGGTGGACCGCCGGGTGACGGTCATAGCCGAGGGTCAGGCCGACGAGGCGGATCGGGTCGGAAATCGGCGACCGCGCGCTCATGCCGACAGCGCCCAGGCGATCGTCGACCACACCAGCATGGAGAGCATCGCGGCGAGCGCAAGGCGCAGGCCGATCCCGCTCTGGAACAGGGACCGCCGGGCCGCGCGTCTCGGTCTGGAAATGGTCGGCAAGGCGTCCTCGTCGCGCGCTCACGCCGGCGCGGGGACCACGCGGGGCTACTGGTGCGGTCCTGGGCGGCGGTGATACACTGTAACAAACCCGCACGACAACCTGCGGATCATTCCTGGAGCAATCATGCACCGTCACGAGGGTCACGACGCGTGCCACGCCGGCACCGGTGACATGCTCGCGCGGGCCGAGGCCCTCTGCCGCGAGCGCGGTCTTCAGTTCACGCCGCTGCGCCGGGAGGTGCTGGAGGCCGTCGCCGGAGCCGGGACGGCCCAGGGCGCCTACGACATCGCCGAACGGCTGAGCGTGCCGGGCAAGCGCGTGGCCCCGGTCTCGGTCTACCGCGCCCTCGATTTCCTGATGGAGCAGGGTCTGGTCCATCGGATCGCGAGCCGGAACGCCTTCATTCCCTGCGCGCATGAGCATGCGCCCGGGGAGGGCGTCATCTTCCTGATCTGCCGCACCTGCGGAGTCGTCGATGAGGCCTCGTCGCAGGAGGTCGAGGGCGGTCTCGGGCGCACGCTCGAGCGGGCCGGCTTCACGCCGACCCACAGCATCCTGGAGGTGGAGGGCGATTGCGGCGCCTGCCGCGACCTGAAGCAGGCGCGCTAGGAGACGCGGCCTTTCGGCGCTTCCCTAGAACGCGTTCTGGTAGGCCCGGCGCGAGACGATCGTCTGGATCATGATCTGGATGTCGAACCAGATCGACCAGTTGTCGATGTAGTGCAGGTCGCAGGCGACGCGCCGCTCCATGGCGAGGTCGGTCTGGGTCTCGCCGCGGTAGCCGTTGACCTGCGCCCAGCCGGTGATCCCGGGCCGCACGTTGTGGCGGCGGGCATACAGGGCGATCCGCCGCTCGAAGCTCCGGTCGTGGGCGAGGGCGTGTGGCCGGGGGCCGACCAGCGACATCTCCCCCCGGAGGACATTGATCAGCTGGGGCAGCTCGTCGAGATTCGTCCGCCGGAGGATTGCGCCGATCCGGGTGATCCGGCTGTCGTTTCGCGTCGCCTGCCGAAAGGTGGAATCCGCCTCCGCCCGCATCGACCGGAACTTGAAGACACCGAACGGCTGCTGGTTGAAGCCGTACCGCTTCTGGCGGAAGAAGACCGGGCCGGGGCTGTCGAGCTTGATCGCGAGGGCGATCGCCGCCAGCAGGGGCGACAGGGACACGAGGGCAATGGTCGCCACTGTCAGATCGAGGGCGCGCTTCAGCATCACCTCGCCCAGATTGAGCGGCCGACGCCCGATGTTGATCCCCGAGACGCCGCCGACCCGGGCGACCTGAAGATCGGGGAAGCGATCCAGGACGGCGCCAGGACGCAGGTGCAGGGCCGAGGGTACCCGCAGGAAGGCGTCGATGCAGCGCTCGACCTCGGCGGTATCGGCCCACGGGACCAGGACGAAGACGTCGTCCGGCCGGAGGAAGCGCACCACCGATACCGCAAGGTCGAGATCCTCCTGCAACTGGTCGTACCGGGTGGCCACGTCGGCGCCCGGGTCCACCCGCCGCAGGTAGCTCGTCCCGACGATCCGCGAACCGAGATGGTCGGCCTCCTTGCCCGCGTAGAAGCGCGCGATGTCCTCCTCGTAGCCCACGAGGTGAATCCGGCTGGCCGTGGCCGAACCGGCGCTCAGGCGGTCGCGCACGAAGCGGCGGACTGCCGTCCTGGCCGCGATCAGCACGGGCAAGCCCGCGACGAAGGTCCCGAGCGAGACGAGCCGAGAGTAATCGTTGGTCGTCTTCGTCATGAAGCTGACGACGAGCACCGCCGCCCAGGCGACCAGCCACAGGGACACCACCCGCTGGATGCCCGGCTTCTGCGTCGTCGCGCCCTCAAGGCTGTATTCCTCGCGCAGGGCGTTCGTGGCGACGATCACCAGTCCGAGCAGCGCCGCGAGCCGCAGGCTGCGCAAGCCCCCCACCCAAATCGTGCCGTCCTGAACGACGAGGTGGTAGGCGAGTTCGATGCTCAGGGTCACCGCGAAGATCGCCGCGAGGTCGGTGGCGGCGAGGGCCGTCGACAGGGCGATCCGCGCCACGGCGCGGCCGCGGCGCGGCAGCAGCGCAGACCACACGTTGCGCCGGCGCCCGGCCGAGTTGGGAAGCGCCTGAAACGTCTCCGGAAGCCGATCGTGAAACATCTGACCCGAACGTCCCGTCTTGATCGGACTCTGTACCAGTCTGAGACACGAAAGGTTTCAGCGCCGCCTGGTGACAGTGACGGAGCAAGCCGCGGGCCTCGCGGGTTCACGATCGCAGTCACGGAGGACACGGCGACCTAAGGCCCACCCTCGGGCGTTGCAATACATAATTAATGCTGAGTGACTGTTCAGCGCATGCAGCGGCGGCTTATGGTGCCGTTGAGTTGTTTCTGCAGGGCTTATTTCAATTCAGGCGCGTTTCTTCGATCGTCATTTCAACTAGGCGGGCGTTGCCGGCGACGGACCGGCTCGTGTTCGACGGCGTCGAGGGCTTGCCCTCGACGCCGGGAAGGACGGTCAGACGGCGCCCGCGTCCGCGTGGGTTCCGGCCGGGGCCCCGACGGTCTGGATCGTCTCGAAGCCCTCGAACTGGGGATGGCCGAGATAGAGGGGCTTGGTCGACGGAACGCGGCCATGCGCCTTCCGGAACTGCTCGGAACGGGTCCATGCCTCAAACTCCGCACGGGATCGCCAGATCGTGTGCGAGGCATAAAGCACGTGATCCTCGTGCTCGGGGCCGCGCAGCAGATGAAACTCTACGAAGCCCGGCAACTCACCGAGGTGGCTGTCGCGTCCGAGCCAGACGGCCTCGAAGTCGGCCGTCGCGTCCTTAACGACCTTGAAGCGATTCATCGCGATAAACATGCTGTTCTCCTGCCAGGCGCGAAACCTACAAGCTCCTGTGCTCCTACGGGAACCCCGGATGCGGCGACAGGGCACACCGCAAAATCAGCGCAGTCATCGCCATCGACATTTCAGCAACAATGTTGCAAAGATGTGGGTGTTTAAACTAGAAGCTGTAAGCTTTGACTTGCGAAGCTTGACAACTTGGTGTCCTACTGCGGCGCGGTTCACCTGTGTGGCTATCAGGGCTTTAGCCGGATTCTGATGGGTGGAACCTGGAACCTGGCGTGCACGACATGGGACTTAGGGGCGAGCGGTGAAGCGGCGCGATAGCGAGGCGAAGACACCGCGGCCCCAGGAGGAGGCATCCCACCCCATGGACAAGGAGTCCTCGCCCCAGCCCATGCCGAAGCAGACCACCGACGTCGATCGCCTTGTCGGCATCCGGATCACGGCCCTGCGCAAGGCCCGGGGCATGAGCCAGACCGCCCTCGGGAATGCGGTCGGCGTAACCTTCCAGCAGGTGCAGAAATACGAGAAGGGACAGAACCGGGTCGGTGCCGGACGGCTGCGCGAGATCGCGCGCCTTCTCGAGGTTCCGGTCTCGGCGTTCTTCGAGGAGAGCGAGCCGCGCGAGAGCGCCCAGGAAGACGTGTTCGGCTTCCTGAGCGCCCACGGCGCCATCGAGCTTCTGCGTGCCTACGCTCAGATCGAGGACGAGCAAATGCGCCGCGACGTGCTGGCCCTGGTCCGCAGCGCCGCGCGTCTCGCGCAGAACCGGATCGCCCCGCCGCCGGCGGAGTCGGCCTGAGGCTCCGCGCACGCGCGAACGCAGGTTGCCGAGCCTCGGACACGCAGCCTGTGGCTCAACGCGGCTGCCGCTTCAGGACGGTTCGGCCGCGATCAGGTGGAAGAAGCTTCCGGTGACCAAGCCGACCTGGTGACCGGCAAACCCCAGATCGACGCCCTCCGCGTCCGAGACGCGGGCGAGCGCCGTCGCCTCCGGGGCCATCGGCGACAGCTCGCTGGCATAATGGAACTCGTGGCCGACGAGCCGCGTGCCACCCTGCCCGAGCAGGCCCGCGCCGCACAGCCGGGCGACCCGGTAGCCGAGATGCAGCTTGCGCCGGTGATACGAGGTCTCGACGGGCAGCAGCCCTGCCATCGCGTGGGTGGTGCCGTCCGCGTCCTGGAGCGTCCGGCCGAGGACCATGTAGCCCCCGCATTCGCCGTGGACCGGGCGCGTTCGGGCGAAGCTGCGCAGACCTTCGAGGAACCGGCCGGCTCCGGAGATCCGCCCCGCATGCAGCTCGGGATATCCGCCCGGAAGCCAGCAGACGTCGCACACGTCCGGCGGCGCCTCGTCGGCGAGCGGCGAGAACGGCACGAGTTCGGCCCCCGCCATCCGCCACCCGGTTTCGAGGTGCGGGTAGAGGAAGCTGAAGGCCGCGTCGCGGGCGACCGCCACGCGCTGTCCCGGCGGCCGGGGCAGGCGCCCGGCGGAGTCCGGCACGGCGCCGCCCGCGCAGGCCGCGACGGCGTCGAGATCGATGCCAGCGTCCGCGAGGTCGGCCAAGCGGTCGAGGCGCGCCTGCAGATCGGCGGTCTCGCCCGCCTGGACGAGGCCCAGGTGGCGTTCGGGCAGGACGAGCTGCGCATCGCGCATCAGCGCGCCGAGCACGGGCAGCCCGGCACGCTCCATGCCGGCTTCGACGAGCCGCCGATGGCGGGCGCTCGCCACCTTGTTGAGGATCACCCCGGCGATCTGCACGCGGGGATCGTAGAGCTTGCAGCCCAGGGCCACGGCGGCGGCCGACTGCGCGGCACCGGACACGTCCACGACCAGCACCACCGGCCATCCGTAGCGCGCGGCGATGTCGGCATTCGCCCCGGTCCGATTCTCGGCCGCCCGGACGCCGTCGAACAGGCCCATCGAGCCCTCGGCGATCACGATGTCGGCCTGCGCCGCCGTCTCGCCCGCGAGGGCGTCGAGGAGCGGCGCGGCCATGGCGAAGCTGTCGAGGTTGAAGCTCGGCCGGCCGGTCGCCGCCTGATGGAACGCCGGATCGATGTAGTCCGGGCCGCACTTCGCACCGCGGACCCGCAGGCCGCGCCGCGAGAGGGCGCGCATCAGGGCGAGCGTCACCGTCGTCTTGCCGGAGCTGGAGCGCGGCGCCGCGACGAGGAGGCCGGGCGCGCTCACGACCGGCCGCCCACGGTGCCGCCGGGTCGGTAACGCCGGTCGTAGTCGTGCGCGTAGAGCGCGCTCTCGCGAAAGTCCGCGGCGCCGAGCGCCGGTCCGACCAGGATCAGGGCGGTGCGCTCCAGGCCGGCCTCCGCGACGAGGCCCGGCAGCGCCGCGAGATTGCCGACCAGTGCCCGTTCGTCCGGCCAGGAGGCCCGGAACACCGCCGCCGCCGGGCAGGACGGGCCGTAGAACGGGATCAGCTCCGCCGCGACGGCCTCGACCACGTGGATCGACAGGTGGATCGCCAGGGTCGCCCCGGTGGCCGCGTAGGCCGCGAGGGTCTCCCGCTCCGGCATGGCGCTCGCCCGGCCCGAGGTGCGGGTGAGCACCACGGATTGCGCCACGCCCGGCACGGTCAGCTCCCGGCGCAACAGGGCTGCGGCCGCCGCGAAGGCCGGGACGCCCGGGGTCACGGTGTAGGGGATGGAGAGCGCATCGAGCCGACGCATCTGCTCCGCCAGGGCACTCCAGATCGACAGGTCGCCGGAATGGAGGCGTGCCACGTCCTGCCCGGCCGTGTGGGCCGCCGCGATCTCCGCCACGATCGCGTCGAGGTCGAGGGGGGCGGTGTCGACGATCCGTGCCCCCGGCGGACACCACCCGAGGATCTCGGGGGCTACCAGGGATCCGGCGTAGAGGCAGACGGGACAGGCGGCTATGCGATCGCGGCCGCGCACCGTGATGAGGTCCGCCGCGCCGGGGCCGGCGCCGATGAAATGGACGGTCATGGCTCGGGCATCGTTGTCGAGCGGATCGCGAGGGCGCAGGTCGCGCCGCCGCTCGCGATCCGGGGGAGGGCGAGTCGGCTCTCCGGTCCGGCTTCGGCGAGGGCGGCCGCCTCGGCGACCGAGCCGACGCCGCGCAGGCGCTCGATCCGCGCCGAACGGGTGACGACCTGCCCATCGCAAGCTTCGAGCGCCGAGGCCGGCACGGAGGAGGGGGGCAGCCCGAAGCGGGCCGCCGCACCGCGGATCGCCGGCTCCGCTGCGCGGTCGGCCGGGGTGGCGATGGCCGCGAGGTCGGCACCGTCGGCACCGATCAGACCGAGCGCTCGGACGATCAGCGCAGCGATCTCGTCGGCCTCCGTGCCGTGGCGGAATCCGATCCCGGCGACGAGGGGACCCATCATGGCTTGGTCCAAGCCCATTGGGTCACCGGCATGGCGGGCCGCCAGCCGTGCAGGCCGCCCACCGGGCTGGCCCGATCGACGCTGAAGCGGCGCAGGCTCCCGCCCTGCGCCGCGAAGGCCGCGAGCAGCGCTGCCTCGCCCTGAAGCGTCACGGCGTTGGCGACGCAACGCCCGCCGGACGGCAGCGCCGCCAGGGCGGTTTCGAGGAGACCGGGCTCGGAGACGCCTCCGCCGATGAACACGGCCTCCGGGCGTGGCAGATCGTGGAGAGCCGCCGGCGCAGCCCCGACGACCACTGTCAGGTCGGGCACGCCCAAAGTTTCGGCGTTGCGCCGAATGCGCTCGGCGCGATCAGGTCGCGCCTCGATCGCGGTGGCGCGCAGGCTCGGGTGGCGCAGCAGCCACTCGATCGCGACCGACCCCGCCCCGGCGCCGATATCCCAGAGATGAAGGCCGGGATGCGGGCGCAGGGCCGCGAGGGTCAGCGCACGGATCTCCGCCTTGGTGAGCTGTCCGTCGTTCTCGAACACCGCGTCGTCGAGCCCCGGCGCGAGCGGTATCGCCGGGCCCGCGCCCGCGACCGTGATCGCCACGGTGTTGAGCGGATCGACCGGGCCGAGATCGAAGGCGTCGGCCCGCACCGCGCGGATCCGCTCGCGGGGACCGCCCATCGCCTCCAGAACAGTCAGCGTGGACGGCCCGAGGCCGCGCGCGCAGAGGAGTGCCGCCAGGGCTGCCGGCGTCGCGCCGTCCCAGGACAGCGCCAGGAGACGGGCGCCCGGTTGGATATGAGGGACGATCCGGGTCAGCGCGCGGCCGTGCAAGGTCACGAGGCCGCATTCGGCCATGGGCCAGCCGAGGCGCGCGCAGGCGAGGCTGAAGGCTGAGGGAGCCGGAAAGGCCCGGATCTCAGCCGGTGGCACGAGCCGGGCGATCTCGGCGCCCACGCCGTAGTGGAACGGGTCGCCGGTGGCGAGGATGCAGGTCGGCGCGCCCCGCCGGGCCAGGATCTCCGGATAGGCGTCGTGGATCGGGCTCGGCCAGGGCCGGGCCTCCGCGTCCAGCGGACCCGCGAGGACGAGGTGACGCCGGCCGCCATAGACCACCTGGGCAGCGTCGAGGGCCGCCGCGGCGGCGGGGCTCAGTCCCGCCCGTCCGTCCTCGCCGATGCCCACGATCGACAGCCAGGGGGCGCTCGAAGGGGCGCTCGACAGGGGCTCACCGCTCATGGACAAGGCGCCGATGACGAGCGGCGTGATGCGGATCCTGATCCTCGGCGGCACCGGCGAGGCGAGCAGCCTGGCCCGCGCGCTGGCCGTGAGGGCCGATCGGTCCGTGATGCTCTCCCTTGCCGGCCGGACGGCGGCGCCGAAGCCCGAGCCCGTGCCGACCCGGATCGGCGGGTTCGGCGGTCCCGAGGGTCTGGTGCGCTACCTGCGCGCCGCAGCGATCACGCACCTGATCGACGCGACCCATCCCTTCGCCGCGACGATGTCGGACCATGCCGCCCGCGCGGCGGCCCTGGCCGGTGTGGCCCTCCTCGCGATCCGCCGGCCGGCCTGGACGCGAGAGCCCGGCGACATCTGGATCGAGGTCGACCGGATGGAGGAGGCCGCGGCTGCCCTCGGCCCGGAGCCGCGGCGCGTGTTCCTGACGATTGGCCGCCAGGAGGCCGGCGCGTTCGGTGCGGCGCCGCAGCACGCCTATCTCGCGCGCAGCGTCGAGCCGCTCGGCGACATCCTTCCGGTGCCGCATCTCACCGCTCTCGAAGCCCGAGGCCCCTTCGACGAGGCCGCCGAGATCGCGCTGATGCGCGCCAGCGGGACCGAGATCCTCGTCAGCAAGAATGCCGGCGGCGCGGCGACCTACGGTAAGATCGCGGCGGCCCGTGCCCTCGGGATTCCCGTGGTGATGGTGCGCCGGCCGATCAAGCCCGAAGTGCCGAGCGTCGCCGATGCCGCCGGGGTGCTCCGCTGGCTGGACACCGACGATCACGCCGGTCCCTCGACCTTGCGCGCCGTGTAGACGAGGGGCGGCCGGCCCGCGCGGGGGATCAGCCGCGTCGTCGAGGCGCCCAGGATCACCATCGTCGCCATGTCGGCGGGCACGTCGCGCGCCTCCGCGAGGGGCGCGATCCGGATGGCCTCGTCCGGCCGGCTGATGGCGCGGGCAAACATCACCGGCGTCTCGGGTGCCCGGATCCCGGCCGCGATGTCCAGCGCGGCCCCGAGCTGCCAGGGCCGGGCGGTGGAAATCGGGTTGTAGAGCGCGATCACCAGATCGGCGCGCAGCACGGCCTCCAACCGGGCGGTCACCACCGGCCAGGGCTTGAGGTTGTCCGAGAGGGACAGCGCACAGAAGTCGCCACCGAGCGGCGCCCCGAGCCGTGCCGCCGCCGCCAGCATCGCGGTGATGCCGGGCTCCACGGTGATCGCGAGGTCGCGCCATCCCGGCTCGCCGTGCTCCACGGCCTCGAACACTGCCGCCGCCATGGCGAAGACGCCGGGATCGCCGCCGGAGACCACCGCGACCCGCCGGCCCGCGGCGGCGAGCTGCAGGGCGTGGCGTGCCCGGTCGACCTCGACGCGGTTGTCGCTGGCATGCCGAACAAGTCCGGGGCGCTCGGGCACGCGGGCCACGTAGGGGAAGTAGCCGATGACGTCCTCCGCCGCATCCAGCGCACGGCATGCGGACCCGGTCAGCAACGCGGCGTCGCCCGGGCCGAGGCCGACGACGGTGAGGCTGCCGCTCACGGCCGCCGGCCCTCGCCGGGCAGGAGGACCATGGAGAAGTAGGGCGCCTCGTCGTCCGGCTTGTCTGCCAGCATGACGACCCGCTCGCCGGCCATTGTCCCGCGCTCCACGTAGACCGCACGCGCGAGCAGCCCCGCCTCCGCCAAGGCGGCGCGCACCTTGGGCAGGTGGCGCCCGAGCTTCATCACCACAGCGGCATCGGTCCCGCGCAGGCGCTCGGTGAGCGCAGCGAGCGGAAGGGTTGCCGGCAGGACGGTGAGCACGTCGTCGCCCCAGGTGATCGGTTTGCCGGCCCGCGTCCAGCAGCCGGACATGCCGGTCACGCCCGGGATGACCTCGACGGGGAAGCGGTCCTTCAGCCGTCGCCACAGGTGCATGAACGAGCCGTAGAAGAACGGATCGCCCTCCGACAGGATCGCCACGTCGCGCCCGGCACCGAGATGATCCGCGAGCCGGCCGGCCGCGTCGTCGTAGAAGCCGGCCAGCGCCGCCACGTAATCCGGATGCTCGGGATGAATCTCGGTCGTATAGGGATAGGCCAGGGCTAATTCGCGGGCCGGATCGCGCAGGATCGCGTCGGCGATGGTACGGGCATTGCCCCGCCGGCCGCGCTTGCAGAAATGCACCAGCACCGGCGCGTGCATCAAAATGCGCTGCGCCTTCACGGTCAGCAGCTCCGGATCGCCCGGACCCATCCCGACCCCGTAGAGCGTGCCGGTCACCGCCGTCACCGGCAATGCCTCGGTCGGGCCTTCCAGGCGGTCGAACCCGTCCATCACTCGACCTCGCTGGCCAGCGCGTTGACGGCGGCGGCCGTCATGGCGCTGCCGCCGCGCCGGCCGTGGACGACCACGAAGGGCACGCGACTGTCGCGGGCGAGGGCGTCCTTCGATTCCGCGGCGCCCACAAACCCCACCGGGATTCCGATCACCGCGGCGGGTGGTGCCACGCCGGCGTCGAGCAGCTCGAGCAGGCGGAACAGGGCGGTCGGCGCGTTGCCCACCGCCACGACGCTCCCCGGCAGGTGCTCGCGCCACAGCTCCATGGCGGCGGCGGAGCGGGTCGTGCCGAGACTTTTTGACAGATCCGGGACACGCGGATCGCCCAGCGTGCAGATTACCCTGTTGTCGGCCGGCAGCCGAGACCGGGTGACGCCGTCGGCGACCATGCGGACATCGCACAGGATCGGCGCACCGGCCTGCAGGGCCGCGACGCCGGCTTCGGCAAAGTCCGGCGACATCTCCACGTCGGTGGGCAGGTCAGTCATGCCGCAGGCGTGGATCATCCGCACGACCACCCGCTCGGCGGCGCCCGACCAGCGACCGAGATCCGCCTCGGCGCGGATCATCGCGAAGGACCGCGCGTAGATCGCGCTGCCGTCGCGGACGTAGTCGTAGCGGGACGGGGACTCGCTGGCCGCGGCCGGCTCCGATCCTGTCTGGCGCAGGGCGTTCTGGCTCGCGCTCATGCCGGTCTCCTGGTCCTCCCGCACGCCGTCCGGGCGGTTTCCGGCGCGAAGGCGGCGGCAAGCCCGACGGTGTTGGCTCTTCCTAACCGCTCCAGCACGGCCTCGATAGGGAGGTCCATCGCCGGCTCATCGCCGGGGCCGCCGCCGATCACCACACCGTACAGGCCGTTCCGGCCGACGAGGGTGAGATCGGCCGGACCAGGCCGCGCACAGCCTTTGGCGCAACCCGAAACATGCGCGGATCGCCCCTGTTCCGCCAGGGTGCCGAAGGCTTCCGCGAGGCGCGCCGCATCAGACAGCGTCGGAGTCGACCCGGAGGCGCAGCCCGGAGCGCCCGTGCAGGCGTCGATCGCCCGCCGCGGATCGGTGGGCGCGACGATGAACACGTCGGCGAGGTCCGCCAGCGTCGCGGCGGCCAACCCGACCGACGATGCGATCAGCACGAAACCGCGATTGGGCGACAGCCGCAGCGTATCCGATCCGAGCGCCTCCGCGGCGTCGGCGATGCGGGTGAGGGCGGCGGCCGTGCAACGGCCGAACGGTGCATCCACGACAAGAACGTCCAGGCCGGCGCCGGCATGCAGCCCGGCCACGGGCGCGAACGGCGCATCGTTCCCGCGCGCCGCGATCGCCGTCCGGGCCGGGGGTGAGGCGGGCAGCCGCGGCGGCTGTCCCGGCAGGGCTCCGGTCACGCTGCGCTGCTCGTCCTCCGAGAGGTCGCGCATCCGCCGCCGGCCCGTAGACGCGAAGGCAGCGAGCAGCCGCGCCATGCGATCCGCGGCCTCGCTTTCGGGGCCGGTGACGAGGTCCCGCACGCCCGACGCGAAGGTGGCCGCGATCGTGACCGTGCCTCTGTCGCGGGCGGACATGAGGAGGTCAGCCTCGGGCAGCGCAACGCCGGGCTGGCCCGCGACGACCACCAGGGTCTTGGGYGGCAGCCCGGGGATGCCGCGCGCCGCCGTCTCGATGGCGTCGGCCAGCGCCGGGACGTCGATCACCGCCTCAGTGTCGAGACCGGCGTTGGGGCTCGTGAGCGTCACGCGCTGCGGGCCGGCATCGGACCGCACGTCGCCGAGCCCCGCCTCCTCGAGCAGGCCGGCCAAGGCCGTCCGGGTCGCATCGGTGACGCCGCGGACCTGAAGATTGGCCCGCGCGGTAAGGTCGAGGTGGCCGTTGCCGAAGCGCACCGCGCCCTCGGCCACGGCGCGGGCCTGGGCGAGCGTGAGGATGCCGAGCGGCGGATGCACCCGCGCCAGGAGCCCGTCTCCCGTGGGCATCGGGCGGGCGAGGCCGGGGCACCACCCCCGGCGTGCGGGCGCCTCGGGCAGGACGCGGCGGTAGCCGAACGGGCCGGCGCTCATTCGGCGGCCTCCCGGAGCAGCGCGTCGGCCGGCAGGGCGTTGCGCCGGCTGTGCCAGAGGCCGCGATCGCGGGCCGCATCGAAGCGCTCCAGGATCGCCCGGGTGGCCGCGGGATTTGCGGCGCGCAGGCGCTCGAACACGTCGGCATCGGCGATCCAGGCCGCGTAGAGCGTCTCGAAGCCGGCATCGGACACCGCGTCGCTGGCGGCGGCCAGGACGAAGACCGCGTCCAGCCCCTGGGCCAGCTCCTGAGCGCCCCGATACCCGTGGCGGAGCTGGGCGGAGATCCAGCGGGGATCGGCGAGGCGCGCGCGGATCAGCCGGGCCGCGTCCTCCCGGGCGGTCCGGGCCTTCGGCCGGTCGGGGCGCGATACGTCGAGGCTGTAGAGCGCGGGACTGGAACCCTCCAGAGCCGCGGCGGCGGCGAAGCCACCCATCGCGTCGACGGCGGCATCCCCGTCGAACAGGTCCCGCTCCGCCACGTCGAAGGCGTGGAGATAGGCATCGGCCGCCGCGACCCGGGCGCCGAAATCCGCGTCCGGTACCTCGCGGTCGCCGTAGGCGTGGGTGCTCGCGGCGAGGTAGGCCCGGCCGAGGTCGGCACGGTCCTCCCAGCCACCGTCCAGGGCGGCGCGGGCGGTACCGGCGCCGAAGCGACCCGGTGCCGCCCCGTAGACCCGTACCGCCGCTTCGCCCCGCCGCCGCGCCGCCGCGAGCGGGTTCTCGTCATCGGCCTCGTCCCGGTCTGCAACCGCGCGGGCGGCCCTGTCGATCAGCGCGAGCGTTTCCGGAAAGGTGTCGCGGAACGCGCCGGAGATCCGCACGGTGACGTCGATCCGGGGCCGGTCGAGCATCGCCAGGGGAAGGATCTCGAACCCGGTGACGCGGGTGCTCGCATGATCCCAGACCGGCCGCACGCCCATCAGGGCGAGGGCGTGCGCCACGTCCTCCCCGCCGGTGCGCAGGGTCGGCGACGCCCAGAGGTCCATGACGATCCGGGCCGGGTAGGCGCCCTCGTCCTGGAGGTAGCGGGTCACGACGGCGGCGGCGGCCTTCTCGCCGAGGAGCGCGGCGGCGCGGCTCGGGATTGCCCGCGGATCGAGGGTGGCGAGGTTGCGTCCGGTGGGCAGCACGTCGGCGCGCCCGCGGGACGGGGACCCGGACGGGCCTGGCCGGACGAAGCGCCCGTCGAGAGCGGCGAGCAGGCCGTCCCGTTCGGAGGCCGCACACGCGGCCACCGGGTCGGGCGCCCCGTCGGAGGTGCGGGCGAAAACGTGAAGGCCGTCGCGGAAGGAGGTCTCGCCGAGGTCGCACAGATGTGCGTCGAGCCGCGTCAGCGCCTCCTCCATCGGCGTATCGGCGACGATGCCGGCGCCGTCGAGCAGACCGGCCGACGCGGCCTCCTCGAGGATTGCGCCCGCGATGAGCTCGGCGCGGCGCGGATCGAGCACGCTGGCGGCGGAATACTCCTCCACCAGCTCGCGCAGGCGTGCGGCCTCCGGCGACAGGGCGTGGGCTGCGATGTCCGGGGTCAGGTGGCCGAGCGCGACGCCGCCGAGGCGGCGCTTGAGCGGTGCGGCCTCGCCCGGATCGTCGACGATGAAGGGATAGATCACCGGCAGGCCGCCGACGCACAGGGCCGGGAGACAGGCGGGTCCGAGCGCCACGGCCTTGCCGGGCAGCCATTCGGTGGTGCCGTGCGTGCCGAGCTGGATCAGGGCGTCGAACCGCTGCCGCAACCCGAGATGGAAGGCGAGATACGCGTGGGTCGGCGCCCGTTCGAGGTCGTGGTAGCCGGTCTTGCGATCGGGATCGCGCCCGCGATCCGGCTGGAGGAAGACCGCGAGGCCGCCGCCGTCGCGCGTCGGCGGGGCGGTGCCGGTCACCATCCGGAACCGGAAGGCGCCGTCGATGCAGGACGGATCGGAGGCCGGATCGCCCCAGGCGACCGTGACCGCCGCGCGGGTCTCCTCGGACAGGGTTCGCCACCACGCCCCGTAGGTGGACAGCGGCACCTGGAATTCGGCCGAACCCTCCGTGAGCTCGGCCATCAGCCGGCCCGGTTCCGGAAGACCGCCCGCCGCGTAGCCCGCGGCGGCGAGATCGGCGGCGATCGTCCGGACGCTCTCGGGCGTGTCGAGGCCGACCGCGAAGCCGACCCGGCCGCCCCGGGCCGGATAGTCGGACAGCACCAGGGCCAAGCGTCGCGCTCCCCGGGGACGTGCGGCGAGGCGCAGCCATCCCGCGGCCCGCTCGGCCAGCGCGGCGATCCCGGCAGCGTAGGGTACGGCCCGGCGCTGGGCGAAGCCGGCCAGTTCCGGGGATTCCTCCTTGAACGAGATCGGGAAGCCCGAGAGCCGGCCGTCGAATTCCGGAAGCGCGACCTGCATGGCGAGATCGGCCGCGCCGAGACCCCGGGCGGAGGCCTCCCAGGCCACCCGTGATGCGCCCACCGTGAAGGCCTGGAGCACCGGGCAATCGGCACCGTCGAGGACGAAGTCGAAGCCGTCCTCCCGGGCCGAGAAGGCCGTGGCCGCGATCACCAGGTCGGGCTTGCGCACCCGGACGACCTCGGCGATCGCGGCGGCGGCCTCCGGCTCCTTCAGGCTCGACACCGCCATCGGCAGCGTCCCGATCCCGCGGGCGCGCAGGGCCGCCGCGAGCGCGGCGAAGGGCTCGGTGTCACCGCTGAGCACGGCGGACCGATAGATCAGGAGGAGCACGAGAGGCGCGCTCCGCGTCCGCGATCCGGTGAGCGGGATCGCCGTTCCCGCCGCCGCGACGGCCGTCTCCAGGGGGAGGACGCCGCAGCCGGGGCACCAGGCGAAACCGCGCGGCAGAGCCTGCGGCGGCTCGACCGCGCCTTCGGCGCCCAACCGGACCGCGAGCGTCCGGAGCATCCGCCGGAGGTTGTCGGGGCCGCCGGCGCGGAAATAGGCGTCGAGCTGTCCGGCGAGGTCGGGGTCGGTCGAGAAGGTCGCGAGCCGCGGATCGGGCCGGTCGTCCCCCGGCAGGACCGCCAGCACGACGCCGTGCGCCCGCGCCGCCTCGGCACACCGCTCGATCCCGTAGCGCCAGTAATCCAGGCCGCCGAGACAGCGGATCACCACGACCTTGGCGCGGGCCACCACGCGTTCGACGTAGAGATCGACCGACAGCGGGTGCCGCAGCTTCGCGAGCTTGGCGAGCCGAAGGCTCGGCAGGCCGGGCTCCACGGCGTGAGCCTGCCCGACCGCCGCGAGGTCGCTGTCGGTGAAGGACAGCACCACGAGATCGCCGGGCTCCTGCCCGAGATCCACCGCCGCCTCACCATCATCGAGGGAGACGGAATCGATGCGGACGAGATGCATCGGCGGCCCCTAGAGCGCGGCCGCGCGGGCGAGCGCGCCGCCGGTCGAGCGGGGGCGCGCGTGCGTACTCATCCCGCGAGGGCCGCCGCCACGGCGTGACGGTCGAAGCCCTTAAGGCCGATCACCACGAGATTTCCGTCGCGGGCTTCCCCAGCTTTCCAGGGCCGGTCGAAATGGTGGGCGACGCGCCGGCCGACGCCCTGCACCACCAGGCGCATGGCCTTGCCCTCGACCTCGGCGAAGCCCTTGATGCGCAGGACGCCGGCGATCTCGGCCGCCTTCTCGACGCGGGCCGCGAGGTCCCCGGCGGTGACCGCCGGACGGACCCGCAGCGCCACGGTCTCGAAGTCGTCGTGGTCGTGATCCTCGCCCTCGCCGTGATGGGAGGGGCGCGCGGCGAGGTCGTCCTCGGCGGCCGCGCCGAGGCCCAACAGCACCCGCGGATCGATGGCGCCGTTCTCGGTCTCGACGACCTTCACGGCCCGGGGCAGATGGCCCTCCACCTCGGCGCGGACCCGGGCGCGGGTCGCGGCGTCGATCAGGTCGGCCTTGTTGAGCACCACGAGGTCGGCACACAGGAGCTGGTCCTCGAACACCTCCTCCAGCGGGTTGTCGTGATCGACCGACTGGTCCGCGGCCCGCTGGGCGGCCAGCGCCTCGGGGTCCTCCGCGAAAGCGCCCGAGGCCACCGCGGGGCCATCGACCACCGCGACGACGCCGTCGACAGTCACCCGGGACCGGATCGCCGGCCACTGGAAGGCCTGGACCAGCGGCTTCGGCAGGGCGAGGCCGGAGGTCTCGATTAGGATGTGTTCCGGCGGGTCGGCGCGTCCCAGCAGGGTCTCCAGCGCCGGCACGAAATCGTCCGCCACCGTGCAGCAGATGCAGCCGTTCGGCAGCTCGACGATGGCGTCCTCGGTGCAGCCCTCGACCCCGCAGGCGGCCAGGAAGGACTTGTCGAAGCCGACGTCACCGAACTCGTTCACCAGGATGGCGAGGCGGCGTCCCTTGGCGTTCTCGACGACGTGGCGGACCAGGGTGGTCTTGCCGGCGCCGAGGAAGCCCGTGACGATGGTGCAGGGGATCTTGTTCACGAGGGTCATTCCGCGGCCTCCAGGGTGCCGGCGGGACGCGGGCGAGGGTGGGGAAAGGGCGGGATCCGGGCGATCACGCCCGTGCGGAAGGCGGCGGGACGCGCGCGCCAGGGCACGAGGCCGTCCGGCGTCTCCGCGTAGGCCGCGAGCCCGGCGAGGATCGTGTCGGCCGAGGTAGCGGGATCCATGTCGCCGTACACGTAGGTCCAGCGGTCCGCCGAGGCGACCGCCACGGTGCACGGCCGCTTGCAGACGGACAGGCACTCCACGGGCTCGACCCGCAGTCCCGGCACGGCGTCGCCCCGCGCTTTGAGCGCCTCCAGCAGGAGCGCCCCGGCGCGGGGGCCGTCCGGGTCATCGTCCAGCCGGCGGCAGGTGGTGCAGACGTACAGCACGGTCTCAGGCACGGGCCGTCCCCCGCGCCGTCTCCCGCGAAAGCGCCTGCCACGCCCAGCCGAGCCCCAACCCGATCAGGATCCAGAACACGAACCCGATGGCCAGGGACCGGGCGGCGAATTGCGCGGCCAGGGCGGCCGGGAGTTCGGACGCGGCCTCCGGCGCCTGAGGCGCGCCGACGACGTGCGGGGCGACGATCAGGACGAGACCGCCCAGGATCGCGATCAGCGTACGGCGGACGGCGATCAGGTAGAGGCCCATGCCCGTCGCCGCCGCGGTCATCAGCCACCAGGCCTGCCGCGCGGCGAGCGGGGCAGCCGCGCTGCCGGGCAGTTCCGGCGGCAGGCCGAGGCCCGGCGCCAAGGCGACGCTGGCGAAGCCCGCCACCGCGAAGGCGAGGCCGACCTGCGGGGTCGGCTCCCGGCCGCAGGCGAGCATCACCGCGCCGAGGAGCAGGGCGTAGCCGACGCCGCCGACGAGGGTCGCGAGCGCCGTGAAGGCCATCCGCGGCAGGCCCTGACCAGGTTGCCATTCCGGCGCCGCGTCGGGCGCAGCGTGGTCATGCCCGGCATGCGCCAGGACGATCGGCAGCGGCTTCGCGGCCTGATGCGACGGTTCCTGCTGCTCGTAGCGCTCGGCCGCCACGATCAGCGGCGACGTCAGCGTGAGTTCGAGGCCCGTCACGACGGCAGCCGCGAAGAAGCCGGCGGCCAGCGCCGCCGACAGAAGCCGGATGATCATCCCTGTGACGATGGCGTCAGTGACAGGGGAAGTTCTGGGTGTGCCGGAAGTCGTGCGCCGCGTTGTGGAACGCGATCGCCGGCGAGAAGCCGGCCATGAACAGGAGGCCGAGGCCCAGCATGGCCGCGAGCGCCACGGCGATCGGACGCTCCGACGAGCGGGTGCCGGCGGCGACGGGGGCGAGGGTCGAGGTGGTCATCGTCGAATGTCTCCAGCCGCCCCACCGGCGGCAATGCGGGATCCTGTCGTGACGGCAGGTCTCCTGGCTCGCGGCTCGGCGCGCCTGCCGCCTTCCCGGATCGCTCCGGTGGCGCTCGGCAGACGCTCGCCGCTCACAGTTGCGGGGGCAGCCACGGAGTCGAGGCTCGCACCTCTCACCGCATTCCCTTTTCACCCCGTCGCCGGGGCACCGTCACCGCGCCGTTGTAGACGCATGCCAGCCACGACACAACGGAGCGCCGACGGATCGGATCCGAATCCCGTGGGGCTCGCACAATCCGGGTTGGGCTTGACGCATGCGGCCCGATGCGGGCACCGCCCGCAGCGGACGTCCGGTCGGTCCGGCGCGGGCGCATCCCTTCAGCTCCGGAGACCCGATGGCCCTGGCAGACGATCCACGTCCGGCGCTCGTCGATCTCACAGCCGGCCGTCCTCCGCGGGCCGTGGCAGCCGCCGGGAGGGAATGGCTCGAGGTCGATCTCGGCGGCCGCTTCCCGGTGCATTCGGTCGCGCTGCGTCCGGCCGCGGGGGCCGGCCTCCCGGAGGTCGGCGACGTGGCCGTGGCGGTCTCGCAGGACGGCGTCAGCTGGTCCGAGGCGGACATGGCCGGATGGACCGTCGCGCCCGACGCCCTGGTGGCCGTGCTCGCCCCGGACGAGCGGGCCTGGGCGCGGATCGTGCGGATCGCGACGACGGAGCCGGCGCGCGTCGGCGGCGTCGAAATCCGGGCCGACGAGGCCGCCGTCGATCTCATCGCCCTGCGGGCGGTCCTCGGTCTCGACGTGACGCTCCTGAACGAGAAGCCGGGCGCCAACGTCTACGTGAGCTACGCCCTCGAGGCCTCTCCCGGCCGCACCGGTCGCGACCTTGTCGGCCTGTCGCTGTTCGAGAACGGCGCCTTCGGCAACTGCCTCGTCCAGTACATCGTCGCCGTGTCGATCGCGAAGGCGCTCAACCTGAAATACATCAAGGTCCCGAAGGTCGATCGCAGCAAGGTAATCTTCCTGACCGAGCGGCTGACCTGCGACGGCATCACGTTCATCCCGCCGACCGAGCCGCTGCCGACGGATGGCTACTTCCTCTCGGGCCTCTACTTCGATCCGACGCAGTTCGAGCGCGTGGTCGGGCCGCAGGGACCGATCGATTCCCGAGCGATCGTTCAGGGCGTGATCCGGCCCCTGTTCAACGGTCTGCCGCGGAGCGTCCCGAACAAGCCCGACGATCAGCTCCTGATCCACATCCGCTCGGGGGACATCTTCAGCACCTGGGTCGACCCGCACTACCCGCAGCCGCCCTTCGCGTTCTACCGGATGGTGATCGACCGCCTCCTGGCGGAAGGGCGGATCCAATCGGTGAAGCTCGTCTTCGAGAACCGACTGAATCCGGTGATCGCCGAGGTCGAAGCCTACGCGGAACGGCGTGGCTTGCCGGTGGAGATCCAGAGCGAATCGTTGATCGCCGACGTCACCGCCCTGGTGAACGGCCGCTACCTCGTCTTCGGCCTGGGTACGTTCGGACCGGCGATCTGCCACCTGTCGGACCATGTCGAGCAGGTGTTCTACTTCGCGTCGAACTGGCCGCAGGGCTTCCAGTCGATTCCCACCATCGGAAAGGTGATCGAGGTCCGGGACCTCGAGGGGCGCTACATGAAGGTCGGCGAATGGCAGAACAGCGACGCGCAGCGCCGGACCATGATCGACTACCCCGCGGAGGCGCTCGCCTTCGATGATGCCTGAGCCCTCACGCGCCGGTCGACCGCGGCCCGCAATCGTGGCGGACCCGTGGTCTCACGGCGCCTTCCTGAGCTGCTCCGCCGGCGTTCCGGCGGGGCGTGTCGCGCCGGTATCGCGGACCGTCAGGGCCTCGGTGTACATCCGTTCGACGTCCGCCTTGAACACAGCGCGGGAATCCGGACGCGTGTAGAACATGTGGCCTCCGGGATAGACCGCGAGGCTCAGGCGGCCGGCACCATAGGCGGGAACCTGGGCCAACAGGAGTTTCGAGGCGAAATACGGCGTCACCAGATCGGTGAACCCGTGCGCCACGAGGACGCGCAGATGGCCGTCGAGCGCCAGGGCGCCCTTCAGGTTCGAGAGAACCTCCGGCGCCTGCCGGCCCGAACCCCAGCTCCAGCCGCGATTCACGGCGCCGTTGAGCAGTTCGTAGCGCATGTTGGGCACCGGCCATTTCAGCGTGCGCCCGTAGAGCTCGATCATGGCGCTGGTTAGCGGTGCCTGGAGCGCCGTGAGCTGCGGATCCTCGAAGCTCGATTGCGCCGCGTCCGGGTTCGGATCCCACCCGGTGATGCCGGTGTCGTAGGCGCTGGTGACCCGACCCTCGGCGCGATCGATCTCGCGCTGGGCGCTCCGCGTGGAGAGCCGCGCCGCCTGCGCACGCACGATCGCGGGATCCAGGCCGACCAGGGGGGCGACCTTCTCGGTCATGCGCGCAACGGCGGCCGCATCGCTCGGACCCTTCAGGAGGTCGGCCAGATAGGAGCCGACCGCGTAGGTTTCCGCGTCACCGAGGAGGGCGGACGTCGGCACCGTGCCGGCCCGTTCGAGGGCGCCGGCCGCCAGGGAGGGCAGCTTCAGCACGTACCCCCAGGGATTGGCCCGTGGCGTCTCGAGCCAGCCGAAGTCCAGAACCGGTGAGAGCAGCACCATGCCGGAGAGGCCGACGCCGACCTCCTCCTGCAGCTTCTCGGTGATGAGTGGGCCACGGAACCCGCCATAGCTCTCGCCGACGAAGAATTTCGGGCTCGCCATCCGATCATTGACGCGCAGGTAGCGGGCGATCGCCGCCGCGAGCGTTGAGGCATCGGACTCGACCGACCAGTAGGTCTTGCTGTTGCCGTCCGCGGACCGGCTGTAGCCGGTCCCGACGGGGTCGATGAAGATCAGATCGGTGAAGCCGAGCCACGTGCCGTCGTTGGGTGTCAGCGCCACCGGCTGGGACGGGCTGATGCTGTCGCCGCCGACGGGAAGTCGCCACGGGCCGATCGCCCCGACATTGAGATAGGCCGACGAGGCCCCCGGGCCGCCATTGACCGCGAAGGTCACGGGGCGCGCCTGGCCGTCCTTCGGCGCCATCGTGTAGGCGACGTAGGCGATCTCGGCCTGCAGCTTCCCGCCTTCGTCGACGAGGGGCAGGCTGCCGGCTGTGGCGGTGAAGTCGAGGGTCCTGCCGTCCGGCAGCGTGACGCTCTGCTTCGTCGTCGAGTCGGGCGGGAGGCGCCGACCCTCCGGGCCGCGCGGCGCCGGCTTGGTCTCCGTCGAGGGATGACCCGTCGGCGCGTCCTGCGCCGGGGCCGTCGCGGGCGCCGCGACCGTGAGGGCGAAGGCGAGCGCGACGTGCGCGAGAGATCTGCTGAGGGTCACCATCACGCCTTCTTGTTCCAGCGTCCGGACTCGTCCTGCTGCCAATAGGCGACCTCGTGACCGGCAGCCTTGGCCTGCTTCCACTGCTCGCGGGCGCGCAGCAGGGCGTCCTGATCGCTCCCGTCGAACAGGATGCAGATCCGTTCGTAGGCACCGGCATCCGGCGGCAGGTCGGCGCCCTCGACCAGGAAGCGGATCGAGGCCGCGTTGGGGTTCACGTCCCGGAGCGTCAGCACCACCGGCTGGCTGGCCGCATCGGGCTCGCGGTCGGTGCCGTGCGGCAGGAAGCTCTCGTCGGTGTAGGTCCAGAGGTGGTCGTCGAGCGCCTGCAGACGCTCTTCGCTCGCCGCCTGGATCGCGGCCTGCCAACCGCGCTCGCGGGAGCGCTCGACGAGGTTGGGCAGCACCTTCTCCAGGGGCTGCCGCTGCATGTGGTAGAAGAGAATCTCGGTCACGGTCCCGAGGATATAGGTCTCCGGGCGGCCGGGCGAGCAGCGGCGCGCCGCCGCGGCTCAGACCAGCCGGCTCTGCTCGATCGCCGCGCCGACGAAACCCTTGAACAGGGGATGCGGCTCGAAGGGGCGCGACTTCAGCTCCGGATGGAACTGCACGCCGATGAACCACGGGTGCCCGGCATGCTCCACCGTCTCGGGCAGGAGCCCGTCGGGCGAGACGCCGGAGAAGCGCAGGCCCGTGGCCTCGAGACGCTCCCGATAGGCCATGTTGACCTCGTAGCGGTGGCGGTGACGCTCCGAGATGGTCTCCGACCCGTAGATCCGGGCGATCTTCGAATCGGAGTCGAGCCTGGCCTCGTAGGCGCCGAGCCGCATGGTCCCGCCGAGATCGCCCGCCTTGGCACGCCGCTCGAGCTCGTTGCCGCGCAGCCATTCGGTGAGCAGGCCGACCACCGGCTCGGACGTCTCGCCGAACTCCGTGGAGTTCGCATCCGGCATTCCGGCGAGGGAGCGGGCGGCCTCGATGACGGCCATCTGCATCCCGAAGCAGATCCCGAGATAGGGGATCCGCTTCTCGCGGGCGTAGCGGGCCGCGCGGATCTTGCCTTCGGCGCCACGCTGGCCGAACCCGCCCGGCACCAGGATGCCGTTCAGACCCTCCAGGAACGGCGCGGGGTCCTCGCGCTCGAACACCTCGGCCTCGATCCACTCGAGGTTGACCTTCACCCGATGGCTGATGCCCCCGTGGGTCAGCGCCTCGGTCAGCGACTTATAGGCGTCCTTGAGGCCCGTGTACTTGCCCACGATGGCGATGGAGACCTCGCCCTCGGGGTTGCGGACGCGCTCTGAGATCGTCTGCCAGCGGACGAGATCCGGCTCTTCGCCGTGCTCCAGGCCGAAATGGCCGAGCACCTCCCTGTCGAGGCCGGCCTTACGGTAGGACAGGGGCACCTCGTAGATCGAGGCCACGTCCCGGGCCTCGATCACCGCGGTCTCTCGGACGTTGCAGAACAGCGCGAGCTTGCGGCGCTCGTCGACCGGGATGTCGCGGTCGCAGCGGCAGAGGAGGATGTCGGGCTGGATGCCGATGGAGCGGAGCTCCTTCACGGAATGCTGCGTCGGCTTGGTCTTCAGCTCACCGGCGGACGGGATGTAGGGCAGCAGCGTCAGGTGCACGTAGCAGCAGGTGCCGCGGGGCAGCTCCTGGCCGAGCTGGCGGATCGCCTCGAAGAACGGCAAGCCCTCGATGTCGCCCACCGTGCCGCCGATCTCGACGAGCACGAAATCGAACGCGTCGTTGCCGTCGAGAACGAAGTCCTTGATGGCGTTGGTGACGTGCGGGATCACCTGGATCGTGGCGCCGAGATAGTCGCCCCGGCGCTCCTTGGCGATGATGTCCTGGTAGATCCGGCCGGTGGTGATGTTGTCGGCCCGGCTCGCCGGCACGCCGGTGAACCGCTCGTAATGGCCGAGGTCCAGATCGGTCTCGGCGCCGTCGTCGGTGACGAAGACCTCGCCGTGCTGGGTCGGGCTCATCGTGCCCGGATCGACGTTCAGATACGGGTCGAGCTTGCGCATCCGAACCCGATAGCCTCGGGCCTGGAGCACCGCCGCCAGGGCCGCCGAGGCGAGACCCTTGCCGAGGGAGGAGACCACGCCGCCGGTGATGAAAACGTACCGCGTCATGGGCCTCGGTCCATAAAGAAGCTGCTGGCGTTTGCCAAACGACGGAGGCCCCGGCCCGCGCATGGGCTGGGGATCACGGAACGCATGGCGCGGACCGGCGGGGCGCCGGTCCGGCTGGGCAAGGGTGAGACGCTGCGCCGCGACCGGCGCGCGCCGTCAGCGCGACTGCGGCGCGTCCGGAACCGCCGGCTGGGCGGGAGCGGCCGGCTGGGCCGGTGCCGTGGCCGGCGCCCGGTCCTGCTGCTGGCGCAGGGTGTCGAGCAGGTTGTCGGCGCCGGTCGGCTGCTTGGCGGGCTGACCCRCCGTCTGCGGCGCGCCGCTATCGAGGATCGACTTCGGCGCCTGCGACCGATGCGACAGGATGGCGAGCACCAGGCTTGTGGTGAAGAACAGCGCCGCCAGGATCGCGGTCGCCCGCGTCAGGGCGTTGGCCTGGCCCCGGCCGGTCATGAAGCCGGCCACGCCGCCGCTTCCGCCGCCGCCGAGCCCCAACCCGCCCTCGGAGCGCTGGAGCAGCACGACGCCGATCAGCGCGAGCACGATGATGAGGTGGACGACGATCAGGACGGTCTGCATCGGTGTTCCGAGATCTACTTCCGCGTCGCGCGCCGGGATATTGACCGGGAGGCGGGCGCCCAGCGGCCGAAGCCCTAAAGCCACCGGCGCGGCCCCTGGCGAGAGGGTCGGCGTCGGCGACCCGCGGATCGGTCGGCCTGAATTCCGCCAGGGCCATACACCACCCGCCCGCCGCCGCCAACCTGACGCCGGCGGCGCGCTGTCGGGCGCGGGCCTCGCCATCGGAAGCGCGCCGTGCTCTTTCGGCCGCCGAGGGCGGCCGAGCGAACGTGCCGCCCCGTTCCGGGAGGCCTCATGTCCGTGTCACGCCGTTCGGCGCTCGCCGCCGCCCTTGCCGCCGCCCTTGCCGCACCCGTCCTTTTGCGGGCGCATCCGGGCCTCGCCGCCAATCAGGACGGCGACGCCGTCGAGGCCGCCGTCGACGCGTTGACCAAGGCCCTGCTCTCCGGTGACGGCGCGGCGCTCGATTCGCTGACCCATGAGGGCCTGAGCTACGGTCATTCCAGCGGCGTGGTCCAGAACAAGGCGGCGTTCATCGAGCCCCTCGCCACCAAGCGCGCGACGTTCCCGAGCATCACCCTGTCCGACAGGTCGGTCTCCGTCGTCGGGGACGACGCCATCGCCCGTCATGTCTTCACCGGCGAGGCCGTCACGAACGGCAAGTCGGCGCCGGTGCATATCGGCGTGATGCAGGTCTGGCACCGGGACGGCGCGCGCTGGCGGCTGCTGGCGCGACAGGCCTTCAAGCTCTGAGCGCATGGGCGCTCGATCGGGACGCGCTTTCGAAGGGCGCGACGTCGATCCCGGCGCGGGGGACCGATCTGCGGTGTCGCGCCGGCCGAAGTCTCGGATCGACGCTTACCGGTAGGCGGCGCAGATCCCCAGGAAGTCCTCGGCCACGAGGCTCGCACCCCCGACGAGCGCGCCGTCGACGTTGTCCACCGACAGGAGCTCGCGGGCATTCCCGGGCTTCACCGAGCCGCCGTAGAGGATGCGGATCTTCTGCGCCTCCTCGCCGACGAGCTTGTCGAGCATCTCCCGCAGCGAGGCGTGGACCTCGGCGATGTCGCGCGGCGTCGGGGTCCGGCCCGAGCCGATCGCCCACACGGGTTCGTAGGCGATCACCGTGTCGGCGGCCGTGGCGCCCTTCGGCAGGCCGATGGCGAGCTGGGCGCGGACGATATCCAGTGCGCGGCCCTGCTCGCGCTCCTCGATGGTCTCGCCGACGCAGATGATCCCGCACAGGCCCGCGCGGCGGGCGCCGAGCGCCTTGGCGTGGACGCCGTCATCGGTCTCGTGGTGGTAGGCGCGGCGCTCGGAATGGCCGACGATCACGTATTGCGCCCCCAGATCGGCGAGCATCTCGGCCGAGATCGAGCCCGTGAAAGCGCCGCTCGGGCGGGCGTGCAGGTTCTGGCCGCCAATCGCGATCGGAGAGCCGGCCGCCGCGGCGACGCAGGAACTGATCAGCGTCGCGGGCGGACAGATCAGCACGTCGATCCGTGATGCGAGATCCGGAGACAGCGCGTCGCGAATCGCCTCGACCACCTGGATCGAGGTCCGCGTGCCGTTCATCTTCCAGTTGCCGGCGACCAGCGGTCTCCGCCCCGACTGCGTCATGCCTGTCCTCGCTCCGCCGCGGCCTGTCTCGAAGTTGCCGGGGCCTACCAGAGCGAGCTTGGGCGTGCAAACGGGCCGGAGCCGCCGAGCCTTTGCCTGTGGACGCGAATGGTCTATCGCGGTCGGCTCTCAGGAACAGCGCCGCCCCGGCGACGGGACGGCCGCCGAAGGTACTCGATCACAGACCATGCTTCAGGGCATCCGCAACGCCAGCCAGCACTGGCTCGGCAAGATCGTCTTGACGATCATCTTCACGCTGCTGATCGCCGGCGTCGGGATCTTCGGCGTCGAGGAGTTCTTCCGCGGCGGCGCGAGCAACCAAGTGGCCACCGTCGGAAAGACGCCGATCACCGCCGAGCAGGTCCGGCAGGCCTACCAGAACCAGCTGCAGCGCTATCAGACGCAGCTCAAGCGTGCGATCACGCCCGATCAGGCGCGGATGCTCGGTCTCGACCGGCAGGTGATGTCCCAGCTGATCACCGAGGCCGCCCTCGACCAGAAGACCCACGATCTGGGCTTGGCGGTCCCGGATTCCGCTGTGATCAAGGCGATCCACGAGGAGAAGAGCTTCCAGAACCAGCAGGGCCAGTTCGAGCCCCAGCTCTTCTATCAGACCCTGCAGCGTGCGGGCCTGAACGAGGGGATGTTCGTGCGCGAGCAGCGCTCCGTCATCGCCCGGCTCCAGCTGGCCGAGGCCGTGTCCTCCGACCTGCACGTCCCGGTGGCGCTGCGCGAGGCCGTCCACCGCTACACGACCGAGCGCCGCGGGGTGTCCTACCTGATGCTGACCCCCTCGACGGCCGGCCAGATTCCGGACCCCACCGACGACGAGCTGAAGACCTGGTACGACGCCAACAAGTCCGGTTTCCGGGCGCCCGAGTTCCGTGCGGCGAACCTGCTCGTGGTCGAGCCGGAGGCGTTGGCCAAGCCGGAGGCGATCACCGACGCCGACGCCCGCGCGGCCTACGCCCTCAACAAGGACCGGTACGGCGCGCCGGAGAAGCGCACCATCCAGCAGATCGTGTTCCCCGACGCCGCCGCCGCCGAGGCGGCGCGCAAGGCGATCACGGACGGTTCGAAGACCTTCGATGCGGTGGCGGCGGAGCGCGGCACCGACGACAAGGACCTGACCCTCGGCACGCTGACCAAGAGCGAGCTGTTCGACAAGGCCGTGGCCGATGCCGCCTTCGCGCTGCCGGAGAACGGTGTGAGCCAGCCGGTCCAGGGCCGATTCGGGACCGTGCTGCTGCGGGTGACCAAGATCAAGCCCGGCACGGTGAAGCCGTTCGAGTCGGTCGAGGGCGAGATCCGCAAGGGCCTTGCCCTCGCCCGTGCCCGCGACGCCATGGAGACCACCCGCGATGCGATCGAGGATCAGCGGGCCGGCGCGAAGCCCCTCACCGACATCGCGGCGGAGCGTGGGCTGAAGGTCGTCACCGTCAAGGCCGTGGACGTGAACGGCAAGGGACCGGACGGGCAGCGGGTCACCGACATCCCCGATCCGGACACCACGCTGCCGGCCCTGTTCCGCGCCGAGATCGGCGGCGACAACGAGCCCCTGCGGACCAAAACCGGCGGCTACGTCTGGTACGACGTCACCGGGATCGACGCTGCCCACGACAAGCCGCTCGATGAGGTCAGGGACGGCGTCAAGGCCGGCTGGACCGCCGCGGAGATCGCCAAGCGCCTCCAGGCCAAGGGGCGTGAACTGGTGGAGAAGATCAACAAGGGCGAGACCCTGGAGGCCGTGGCCCAGGAGGTCGGCGTCAATCTGCAGGAGGCGCAGAACCTGTCGCGCAACCAAGCGCGGGACATGCTGAGCGCGGACGACGTGAACCTGATCTTCGCGACACCGGTCGGCAAGGCCGGTACGGCGGCGGCCGGCGATTCGCGCGCGGTGTTCAAGGTCACGGCGGCGACGGTACCGGCCTTCGTGGCCGACAGCCCGAGCGACAAGCAGATCACGCAGAACTTCCAGGCCGCCCTCGCCGACGACGTGCTGTCCCAGTACATCGGCGAGGTCCAGAAAAACGCCGGGGTGAAGGTCGACCCGGCGGCTCTGCGCCGCGCCATCGGCGGCGAGTACTGACACATGGCCGGGGAGCCCGAATTCGCGGCCTTCGCGGCGCGTTACGAGGCCGGGCAGCCGAGCCTCGTCGCCGTGAGCCTCGTCGCCGACCTCGAGACGCCGGTGGCGGCGTTCCTCAAGTTGCGCGCCGGGCATTGCGGGCCGGCCTTCCTGCTCGAATCGGTCGAGGGTGGTGCCGTGCGTGGCCGCTACTCGATGATCGGCCTCGACCCGGACCTGATCTGGCGCTGCCGGGACGGCGCGCCGGCGATCGCCCGCGGCGCCGATCTCACGGCGTTCGAGCCCGACGACCGGGCGCCGCTGGCGAGCCTGCGGGCGCTGATCGCCGAGAGCGCGATCGGTGACCCGGACGATCAGGACCTGCCGCCGATGGCGGCCGGCCTGTTCGGATATCTCGGCTACGACATGGTCCGCGCCATGGAGCGGTTGCCGGAGCCGAACCCGGATCCCCTCGGCGTTCCGGACGCGATCCTGATGCGCCCGCGGGTCATGGTCGTGTTCGACTCGATCCGCGACCTGATCACCGTCGTCTCGCCGGTGCGGCCCGCGGATGGCGTCGCGGCCCGGGCGGCCTACGAGGACGCGCTCCAGCGCCTCGACCGCGTCGCGGCCGCCCTCGAAGGCCCCCTCCCGATCGAGGCGCGGGTCGACCTGGCCGCGGTCGCCTATCCCGAGCCGGTCTCGAACACGCCGCCGGACGATTTCTTCGCCATGGTGGCGCGCGCCAAGGAGTACATCGTCGCGGGCGACGTCTTCCAGGTGGTGCTGTCCCAGCGCTTCTCGGCGCCGTTCACGCTGCCGGCCTTCAGCCTGTACCGCTCGCTCCGGCGCACGAATCCGGCGCCGTTCCTCTGCTATCTCGATTTCGAGGCCTTCCAGATCGTCTGTTCCTCACCGGAGATCCTGGTGCGGGTGCGGGAGGGTACCGTGACGGTCCGACCCATCGCCGGGACCCGCCGCCGCGGCGCCACCCCGGCCGAGGACGCCGCCCTGGCCGACGAACTCCTCGCCGATCCGAAGGAGCGGGCCGAGCATCTGATGCTGCTCGACCTCGGCCGCAACGATGCCGGCCGTGTCTCGCGGATCGGCAGCGTGCGGGTGACGGACTCGTTCTTCATCGAGCGCTACAGCCACGTCATGCACATCGTGTCGAACGTCGAGGGCGACCTCGACCCGCGCCACGATCCCCTGGACGCGCTGGCGGCCGGCTTCCCGGCCGGGACGGTCTCCGGGGCTCCCAAGGTGCGGGCGATGGAGATCATCGACGAGCTGGAGCGGGAGAAGCGCGGGCCGTATGCCGGCTGCATCGGCTATTTCGGCGCGCGCGGCGAGATGGATACCTGCATCGTCCTGCGAACCGCCGTGGTGAAGGACGGGCAGATGCACGTCCAGGCCGGCGCGGGGATCGTCTCCGATTCCGATCCGGCCTCAGAGCAGCAGGAATGCGTGAACAAGGCCAAGGCGCTGTTCCGCGCCGCCGAGGAGGCGGTGCGCTTCGCCGCGCAGGCCAAGCGGGGACAATAGCGCGCCCGTCCGCGACCGGGATCGCCGATCCGGTCCGGTGATCCCGGTCCGGATTGATGGCCCGGATTCATGACCCGACGGGGCACACGGTTGACCGCCTCGCCGCGAGCGGTCACATCGCCTGCATGTCCGAGCGTGCCGCCGCGATGTCCAACGTCCTCGTCATCGACAACTACGATTCCTTCACCTGGAATCTCGTCCATCTGATCGGCCCGCTCTGCGGCGCGATCGAGGTTGCGCGCAACGACGCCCTCACGATCCCCGAGATCCGCGCGAAGGCGCCGGATGCAATCGTGCTGTCACCCGGACCCTGCACACCGAACGAAGCGGGGATCTGCCTCGACGTGGTCCGCGAACTCTCCGAGGACATCCCGATCTTCGGCGTGTGCCTCGGCCTGCAGGCGATCGGGCAGGCGTTCGGAGGCGACGTGGTGCGGGCGCCGCTGCCCCTGCACGGCAAGGTCTCGACGATCCGCCACGGCGCAAGCGGCCTGTTCCGCGGCCTCAACGACAGCTTCGAGGCGACGCGCTACCATTCCCTCGTCGTCGATCGCGCGACCTGCCCGGCGTCGCTGCGGGTCACCGCCGAGGCCGACGGGCTGATCATGGGCCTCGAGCACGCCGAGCGCCCGCTCCACGGCGTCCAGTTCCATCCGGAGAGCATCCGGTCGCAACACGGCACGGAGATCGTCAAGAACTTCCTGGATCTCGCCGCCGCGTGGAACGTGGGGCGTGACAGGACGCGGCCCGACGTGCATTGACGCCGGGAGGCCGGGGCGGCCCTCCGTCAGAACCCATGGACAGTTTCAGACCCCATCTCGCGAAGGTCGCCGGGGGCCTCGCCCTCGACCGCGCCGAGGCCCGCGCCGCCTTCGACGACCTGTTGTCGGGCGAGGTGACGCCGGTCCAGGCCGGCGCCTTCCTGACCGCCCTGAAGGTGCGCGGCGAGACCGTCGAGGAGATCGTCGGCGCCGCCGAGGCCATGCGCGCCCGCATGACCCGCGTCGACGCCCCGGCGGGGGCGATCGACGTCGTCGGGACCGGCGGCGATCATTCCGGCAGCGTGAACGTCTCGACGTTGGCCGCGATCGTCGTCGCCGCCTGCGGGGTTCCCGTGGCCAAGCACGGCAACCGCGCCGCGACCTCGCGCTCCGGTGCCGCCGACGTGCTCGCGGCCCTCGGCGTGCGGCTCGGCCTCGACGCCGCCGGACAGGCGCGCTGTCTCGCCGAGGCGGGCCTCTGCTTCCTGTTCGCGCAGGCGCATCACCCGGCGATGCGCCACGTGGCCGCCGTCCGCTCGGAGCTGCCTGTGCGGACGATCTTCAACCTGCTGGGTCCGCTCAGCAATCCGGCGGGGGTCGGGTACCAGCTGTTCGGCGTCGCCCAGGAGGCGCTCGCCGAGCCGCTCACGCGCGTCCTCGCGGAACTCGGCAGCCGCCGGGTCTGGACCGTCCACGGGTCCGACGGTCTCGACGAGATCACCGTCACGGGGCCGACTCGGGTGGTCGCCCTGGACGCGGGACGGATCTCGCGCTTCACCATCGATCCGCGGGAACTCGGGTTGGCCCTGCACGCGCCCGGAGACCTGCGCGGCGGCGATCCCGCGGACAATGCGCGGGCTCTGGACGACGTCCTGGCGGGGGCACGCAACGCCTACCGGGACATCGCGGTTCTCAATGCGGCTGCGGCACTCGTCGTCGCGGGGGCCGCACCGGCCCTGGCGGACGGTCTCGCGCAGGCGCAGGATGCGATCGATTCCGGGGCAGCGCGGGCGACGCTCGCCCGCCTTGTCCGGGCCTCGAACGACCACTCCAACGGGCAGGAGGGCCGATGACTTCGCTGACGCACGAGGCGACGCAGGACGCCGTCTCCGCGGCCGCCTCCGAGCGCCCGAACGTCCTCGCCCGGATCGAGGCCTACAAGCGCCGCGAGATCGCCGAGGCGAAGCTGCGCGTGCCGCTCGCCAAGCTTGAGCGCCGGGTCGCCCAGGCCGAGCCCGTCCGCGGCTTCGCGGCGGCGATCCGCGCCCACCTCGCCGAGGACCGTCCGGCGCTCATAGCCGAGGTGAAGAAGGCGTCGCCCTCGAAGGGCCTGATTCGCGCCGACTTCGATCCGGCCCGCCTGGCCCATGCCTACGAAGCCGGTGGCGCGACCTGCCTTTCGGTGCTCACCGACGAGCCCTCCTTCCAGGGTCGGCCGGAATACCTGACCGCGGCCCGCGCGGCGTGCGGCTTGCCGGTCCTGCGCAAGGACTTCCTGTTCGAGCCCTATCAGGTCTACGAGGCCCGGGCCTGGGGCGCCGACTGTATCCTGGTCATCATGGCCTGCCTCGATGACGACGAGGCCGTCGCCCTCGTGGAGACGGCGCACCTCCTCGGGATGGACGTCCTCGTCGAGGTGCACGACGCTGCCGAGCTGGCGCGGGCCATTCCCCTCGGCACGGCGCTGATCGGCATCAACAACCGCAACCTGAAGACCTTCGACGTCTCGTTCGAGACCGCGATCCGCCTTGCGCCCGGGATCCCGACCGACCGCATCGCCGTGGCGGAGAGCGGCATCGGCGACCATGCCGACGTGGTCCGTCTCCGGCAGAACGGTCTCGGGGTGGTGCTGGTCGGGGAGAGCCTGATGCGCCAGCCGGACGTCGCGGAGGCGGCTCGTGCCCTGCTGTTCGGCGATGCCGAAGTCAAGGGCGGCAAGCCGCGGAAGAAGGCCTGAGCGATGCGGCCGGGCTCGACGCTGACCCATCTCGACACGAGCGGCGCGGCCAACATGGTCGACGTCACCGACAAGCCGGCCACCGACCGGACCGCCCGGGCGGAGGGGCAGATCGTGATGCAGCCCGCGACCCTGGCGTTGATCCGCGAGGGTGACGCCAAGAAGGGCGACGTGATCGGCACGGCCCGCCTCGCCGGGATCATGGCCGCGAAGCGCACGCACGAGCTGATTCCCCTGTGCCATCCGCTGCTGTTGTCCAAGGTGCGGGTGGAGTGCGAGCCTGACGACGCGCTGCCCGGCCTGCGCATCGCCGCCGAGGTTCGGGTGCAGGGGCCGACCGGGGTCGAGATGGAGGCGCTCACCGCCGTCTCGGTCGCCTGCCTGACGGTCTACGACATGGTGAAGGCCGTCGATCGCGGCATGCGGATCGAGGGCATCCGGCTCACAGCCAAGGACGGTGGCCGCTCGGGCTCCTATCGAGCACCGGCGGAATGAGCGGCCTGATATCGGTCGCCGACGCGCTGGCGCGGGTCCTGGCGAGCGTCAACGGTCCGGTCGAGTCTGAGACCGTGCCCCTGGCGCGGGCCGCCGGCCGGACACTGGCCGCCGACATCGCAGCAACCCGGACGCAGCCGCCGTTCCCGGCCTCCGCCATGGACGGCTACGCCGTCCGCAGCGCCGATGCCGCCGCGGCGGGAGCGGCCCTGCGGCTGATCGGCACCAGCGCGGCCGGACACGGTTACACCGGGCGCATCGGCGCCGGCGAGACGGTGCGGATCTTCACGGGGGCGCCGGTACCGGACGGCGCGGACGCGATCCTCATCCAGGAGGATGCGGTTGCCGCCGACGGCGCGGTCCGAGTCGTGGAGCCGGTTGAGCCGAACCGGTTCATCCGCCGCGCGGGGCTCGATTTCACCGCGGGCGACACCCTGATCGCGGCCGGCATGAGCCTCGATGCCCGGCGCTTGGCCCTCGCCGCGGCGGCCGGGCACCCGCGGCTGCCCGTACGGCGCAGGCCGCGCGTGGCGATCTTGGCCACCGGCGACGAGCTGGTCGAGCCCGGCGCCGAACCGGCCTGGGACCAGATCGTCGCCTCGAACAGCCTCGCACTCGGCGCCCTCGCCGCGGAGGCGGGCGCCGACCTGATCGATCTCGGCATCGCCGCCGACGATCACGGCGCGCTGGCCGACGCGTTCCGGCGCGCCCGTGCCGCACGGGCCGACCTGCTCATCACCCTGGGCGGGGCCTCCGTCGGCGATCACGATCTGGTCCAGGCCGCGCTCGCCAGGGAGGGGATCGACCTGGGATTCTGGCGTGTCGCCCTTCGGCCGGGCAAGCCCCTGATGCACGGCCGGCTCGGGGACATGCTGGTGATCGGATTACCGGGCAATCCGGTCTCGTCCATCGTCTGCGGCCTGCTCTTCGTGGTCCCGGCCATCCGCGCCCTTCTCGGCGATCCGCAGGCCGGCGCCGACCGCAGCGAGCCGGCCACGCTCGGCCGCGACCTCCCGGCCAACGACGGCCGGGCCGACTACATGCGGGCGCAACTCGACTCCGCGCCGGGCCGGCTGCCGGTGGCGACGCCCGAGCAGCGGCAGGATTCCTCGATGCTCGCGGTGCTCGGCCGCTCCGAGGCCCTGCTGATCCGCGAGCCGCAGGCGCCGGCGGCGGCCGCGGGCGATCCCTGCCGGATCATCCGCCTCGACCGCCGCCTGCTCTGATCCTCAGCGCACCACCCGCCAGGCCTTCAGCGGACCGGGCACGTCGAGCGGCACCAGACGGTCGCTGCGGACCGCGCCGCGCATGAGCCGGGTCGCGAAGGCCGTCTCGGCCTGGAGGTTGTCGGCCGGCCGCGCCGGGCAGGTGACGAGGTAGTCGACCCGGAAGGCGCTCAGCACCCGGTTCAGGTCGGCCTCCGTGCCGCCGAGGCCCTCGATGGCCGCGGTGAGGCCCGGGATGGCCCGGTGGTAGGGCGCGGCGACGATTCGGTGCGGCGTGCGCAGCAGGATCGATGGACCCAGGAAGATCGGCGCCAGCACGGTGCCCTCGGCCAGTCCCGCCAGGGGCCGAACGGCGGGATCGCCGAGGCAGGCGGCGGCCTGGGCCGGGTCGGGCGCGGTGCGGAGGTCGGGCGCGCAGGCCGCGGCCACGATCGCCGGGACCATCCAGAGGCTGCTCACCAGCCCGGCGCCGAGGAGGGCGTGCCCCCAACGTCCGATTCCGGCTCCCGGCAGGGCGGCGGCCGCCAAGGCGCGATCGAGCACGATACCGGCCACCAGCGGCACGAAGCCGGAGGCGATGTAGAGGCCGCGGAACTGGACGAGGCCGAGGATCAGGCCCGGCCAGAGGAACAACGCCACCACCGACCACGCCCGGCGCTCCGGCCCGCGCAATGCCATCCAGGCCGCGGTGAGGCTTGCCAGCAGTAGCACCGGATAGAAAACCAGGGCCTCCCACTGCCCCTGCGTCACAAACTTCGCCAGCGGCGCCATCTCGTTGACCGTGAGCAGCCAATGATCGCGCACCAGGGGCGGCATGTCGGGGAAGGGGCCGTCGAGGCAGGTCGGGAAGGCGGCGGCGAACCCCGCAATCAGCAGGGCGCCGGTGATCCCAGTGAGGGCCGCGCGCGCACCGAGGGTCTCCAGACGACGGCGCGCTGCCGCGGCTCCGACGGCGAAGGCGAGACCGCCGACAGCAAGCCAAAGCCACGGGAGGGAGAGAGCGTCGCACCGTGACGTCGCCCAGAGGGCGGGCGCGGTCTGCAGGGCGAACAAGGCGGGCGCCGCCGCCCCGAGCCCGATGCCGAAACCCGCCAGAAGTGGCAGAGCGGGCCGTCCGCGAAGGCACCAGTCGCCGACGAGATAGAGCGCGGCCAGGGCGACGAAGGGCAGACCTTCGAGCCCGACCGCCAGCGATACGGCAGCCAGGATGCCGCCGATCAGGCCTCTCCGGACGCCGCCGCCGATCATGCAGAAGGCGAGCCCCAAGAGCGCAAGGATCTGGACATTGTGGTGGTCGACCCGGCCCGCCTGGAACTGGATGGTGACCCCATAGGTCTGGGTCGCCGCAATCAGGCCCAGGAGCGCGGCACGACTACCGAAACTGTGCCGGATGCCGCGATAGAGCACCCAGCCGTAGACGCCGAACAGCAGCAGGGGCCAGAGCGCGGCCGTGAACCCCTCGGCGATTGCGCGACCTGCCAGCGGCGTCAGTGCAAGGACCATTCCGGCGATCGTCGCGTCCACGAGGCGCGACCAGTGGCTCGGCACGCCCGAAGGCGCCAGGAACCGATATTGGACGTTGTCGTACCAGCCCTGGCCGGCCAGCAGGTCGCGGACCTCCACGAGGCGCATGGCGTCGTCGGTATCGGGGACGCGCAGGTGCCGGATCGTTTCCCAGACGTCATGGGGCGCGTTCATCGTCGCGAGGCAGAGGGCGACGAGGATCCACAGGAGCGTGCGGGTCTCGGTTCGCCCGCGCGGCGGAAAGAGCGTCAGTGCCGTAGCCGGCATGGTTGGGTCACCCGGGCGGGCGGTGGATGCCCTCGCCGCCATGGTCGCGCGGGCGGGCTTAACACCCGGTCAAGGCACCCTCGCGATCCCTCCGATCGGGCACGGACCGGGCGCGCGGCCGTCCGGACGCCAGCGATTCCTTAACCACGACCCCGCATCCTGTAGCCAGGTCGGCGTCTCGCACGTCGCGCGCCGCACCAATCGCCGGAGCATGGGATGAGCCACCACACCGAGACGCTGGTGATCGGCGCAGGGCCTGCGGGCCTCACCGCCGCCTACCTGCTGTCGAAGAAGGGGCGCTCGGTCACCGTTCTGGAGCGGGATCCGGCCCAGGTCGGCGGTATCTCGCGGACCGTCTCGCACAACGGCTACCTGTTCGACATCGGCGGCCACCGCTTCTTCTCGAAATCCCAGGCCGTGGTCGATCTCTGGGACGAGATCCTGCCCAACGACTTCATCGAACGCCCGCGCCTGTCGCGGATCTATTATCGCGGCCGGTACTACGCCTACCCCCTCAAGGCCTTCGAGGCGCTGCGGAACCTCGGGCTGCTGACAAGCGCGGCCTGCGTCGCCTCCTATCTCTACGCCCGCCTGCGGCCGATCGACGAGCCGAAGACCTTCCACGCCTGGGTGCGCAACCAGTTCGGCGAGCGCCTGTTCGCGATCTTCTTCCAGACCTACACCGAGAAGGTGTGGGGCATGTCGTGCGACGCGATCTCGGCCGACTGGGCGGCGCAGCGCATCAAGGGGCTCGACCTCGGTGCCGCGATCCGCGACGGCATCAAGCGCTCGCTGGGCCTGCGCAAGCGCGCACCGGCCGGCGGTCCCGTGATCAAGACCCTCATCGAGTCGTTCCGGTATCCGCGCCGGGGACCCGGCATGATGTGGGAGGCCGCCGCCGCCAAGATCGAGGCTCAGGGCGGGCGTCTATGCCTCGACCGCAGCGTCGATTCCCTCAGCTACGATGCCGGCACCGGCATCTGGACGGTCGCGGCCCGCAGCGCCGACGGCCGGCGCGAGACCTTCACGGCCCGCAACGTCATCTCGTCGGCGCCGGTCCGTGAGCTGGTCGATGCGATCCGGCCTCGGCCGCTGAGCACCTTCAACGCCCGCGCGCTCAAGTACCGCGACTTCCTGACCGTGGCGCTGATCGCCAAGTCCCAGAAGAACTTCCCCGACAACTGGATCTACATCCACGACCCGTCGGTGAAGGTCGGCCGCGTGCAGAACTTCCGCTCGTGGTCCCCCGAGATGGTGCCGGACGAGGACCATACCTGTCTCGGCCTTGAATATTTCTGCTTCGAAGGCGACGGACTCTGGAACGCCGACGATGCCGAGCTGGTGGAACTCGCCAAGCGCGAGATCGGGCAGATCGGCCTGATCGACCCGGCCGACGTGGTTGATGCCTGCGTGGTCCGCCAGCCGAAGGCCTACCCGGTCTACGACGAGGATTACGCCGGCCACGTCGTCACCGTACGCCGGGAGCTGGAGCGGGACTTCCCGAGCCTGCACCTCGTGGGCCGCAACGGCATGCACAAGTACAACAACCAGGACCACGCGATGATGACCGCGATGCTCACCGTGGAGAACATCCTCTGCGGCCGGCGCCGGCACGACGTCTGGCGGGTCAACGAGGACGCCGAGTACACCGAGGCCGGCCTGTCGGGGGCCGCGGCCGCGTTGGGCAGCGAGCGCCTCGTGCCGCGCAAGGTTGCCTGAGCGGGATTCCCTGAGGGCGGATGCCCGAGGCAGAACAGCCGCGACGCCGCGTCACCGGAGCCGCTTGCCGGTTTGTCCTGCGCCTCTATCGTTCCCTCTCGGTAATGCCCTGGACCAAGGGCCGCCGGGAGGATTTGTTTCGATGCGATCTTTGCTTCTCGCCGCGCTCGTCGCGGGCGTGACCATGCCGGCCGCTGTCCTGCCTGCGCTGGCGCAGGGCGCTGCCCCAGCCGAGACCAAAGCCAAGACCGACGACCTCGAGAAGCTCGAGGGCTTCCACAGCACGGACACCCAGGCCGCCGCCGAAATCCCGCAGACCGGGCGGCGCGCGGACGCGATCCGCAAGAACCTGTCGAAGATCAAGCTGCCGGACGGCTTCAAGATCGACCTCTACGCGGTGGTGCCGGATGCCCGCGCCATCGCGGTCGGTCCCAATGCCGGCGTGCTGTTCGTCGGCACCCGCAAGAGCAAGATCTACACGGTCACCGACCGCGACAAGGACCGGGTCGCCGACGAGGTCCGCCCCTTCGCCCCCGGGATCACGTTCAAGATCCCCAACGGCGTCTGCTTCTCGAAGGACGGCGTGCTCACCGTGGTCGAGCAGAACCGCGTGCTGGCCTTCCCGGCCGCCGAGTTCTTCTACGAGAATCCGGATGTCGCCGCCGGCGTGCTGGTCAAGCAGGGCGACCTGATTCCGGCCGGCGAGGAGAGCTTCAATCACACCGCCCGCGTCTGCCGCGTCGGGCCGGACGGCAAGACCTACATCGCCCTGGGCCAGCCCTACAACGTGCCGCCGCCCGAGAAGATGGACCTCTACAAGAAGGCCGGCATCGGCGGCATCATCCGGATCGACGCCGACGGCAAGAACCGCGAGGTCTACGCCACCGGCATCCGCAACTCCGTCGGGATGGACTTCAACACCGACAAGTCGCTCTGGTTCACCGACAATCAGGTCGACGGCATGGGCGACGACAAGCCGCCGGGCGAGCTGAATCACGCCACCAAGGCCGGCCAGAATTTCGGCTTCCCGTGGTTCGGCGGCGGCTCGGTCCGCACGGTCGAGTACAAGGACCAGGCCCCGCCCGCCGACGCGGTCGCCCCGATGGCGGAGCTCGCGCCCCACGCCGCCGATCTCGGCATGACGTTCTACAACGGCAAGCAGTTTCCGGCCTCGTACAAGGGCGGTATCTTCATCGCCGAGCACGGGTCCTGGAACCGCACCGAGCCGGTGGGCGCCCGGGTGATGTTCGGCAAGCTCGGAGCCGACGGGAAGGTCGAGTCGGTCAAGCCCTTCGCGGAAGGCTGGCTCACCGGCGACGGCGAGTATCTCGGGCGTCCGGTGGACGTGGCGGTGATGCTCGACGGGTCGCTGCTGGTCTCAGACGATTCCGCCGGGGCGATCTACCGGATCTCCTACGAGAAGTAGTTTTTGTGACTGGGCGCCCCCCATCGAAAGGGGCGCCCCGGCGCGAACGGGCGCGACGCACCCCCTCTCCCGTCCGGGAGAGGGTTGGGGTGAGGGGTGCGCCGTCTCCGGAATGATCCGATCCCTCACCCTGTCCCTCTCCCGAGCGGGAGAGGGGACCCGCGCCCCGTTCGGCAGCGCGCGGTCCAATCTTGACCGGTCAGAGAATTCGAGCCCGCCCGATGATTCGCTTGCTTCTCCTACTGGCCGCCACCCTCGTCCCGCTCTCGGCCCAGGCCGGCGACGCGGCCGCGGGCAAGAAGCGCGCGACCGCCTGCCAGACCTGCCACGGGATGGACGGGCTCTCGAAGCTGCCGGAGGCGCCGAACCTCGCCGGGCAGGTCGAACCCTATCTGGTGAAGGCGCTCACCGAATACCGCGACGGCAAGCGGCAGAACGAGATCATGAACGTGGTCGCGAAGGAGCTGTCGGACGCCGACATCGCCAATCTGGCGGCGTACTATTCCGGCATCCAGATCGACGTGCTGCCGCCCGGGTAGCCTGAACGGTCTTTGCGAGCGGAGCGAAGCAATCCAGTTGCGCCACGTTCACCGATGTCGCGCGACCCTGGATTGCTTCACTCCGCTCGCAAAGACGCGGCGGATCAATCATCCATCTTCAGGGCGGCGATGAACGCCTCCTGGGGGATCTCGACGCGCCCGAACTGGCGCATCTTCTTCTTGCCTTCCTTCTGCTTGTCCAAGAGCTTGCGCTTACGCGAGATGTCGCCGCCGTAGCACTTGGCGGTGACGTCCTTGGACAGGGCCTTGATCGTCTCGCGGGCGATGATCTTGCCGCCGATCGCCGCCTGGACGGGGATCTGGAACAGGTGGCGGGGGATCAGGTCCTTCAGCTTCTCGCACATGGCCCGGCCGCGCGATTCCGCGCGGGTGCGGTGGACCAGCATCGAGAGGGCGTCCACCGGCTCGGCATTCACCAGGATCGACATCTTCACGAGGTCGCCCTCGCGGTAATCCGAGACGTGGTAATCGAACGAGGCGTAGCCCTTCGAGATCGACTTCAGCCGGTCGTAAAAATCGAACACCACCTCGTTCAGCGGCAGGTCGTAGACCACCATGGCGCGCTTGCCGACGTAGTTGAGATCGCTCTGGACGCCGCGGCGGTCCTGGCAGAGCTTCAGCACGCCGCCGAGATACTCGTCGGGCGTCAGGATCGTGGCGCGGATCCAGGGCTCCTCGATCGACTCGATCTTCATGATGTCCGGCATATCGGCCGGGTTGTGGAGTTCCTTCACCTCGCCGTCGCGCATCTTCAGGCGGTAGACCACCGAGGGCGCCGTGGAGATCAGGTCGAGGTTGAACTCGCGCTCCAGCCGCTCCTGGATGATCTCCAGGTGCAGGAGCCCGAGGAAGCCGCAGCGGAACCCGAAGCCGAGGGCGGCCGAACTCTCCATCTCGTAGGAGAACGAGGCGTCGTTGAGCCGGAGCCGGCCCATGGCCGAGCGCAGGTTCTCGAACTCGGCCGCGTCCACCGGGAACAGGCCGCAGAACACCACCGCCTGGACTTCCTTGAAGCCCGGCAGCATCTCGGTGGTCTGGCGCTTGTCCTCGGTGATGGTGTCGCCGACGCGGGTGTCGGCCACCTCCTTGATCGAGCCGGTGAAGAAGCCGACCTCGCCCGGACCCAGCGCGTCGATATCGGCCATCTTCGGCCGGAACACGCCGATCCGGTCGACGCCGTAGACCGCGTCGGCGCCCATCATGCGGATGGTCATGCCCTTCTTGAGGGTGCCGTCGATGATCCGCACCAGCACCACGACGCCGAGATAGGCATCGTACCAGCTGTCCACGAGGAGCGCCTTCAAGGGCGCGTCGCGGTTGCCCTTCGGGGCCGGCAGGCGCGTGACGATCGCCTCCAGCACCGCCTCGATATTGAGCCCTGTCTTGGCCGAGATCGGCACGGCTTGGGAGGCGTCGAGGCCGATCACCTCCTCGATCTGCTCCTTGACGCGCTCCGGTTCGGCGGCCGGCAGATCGACCTTGTTGAGGACCGGCACGATCTCGTGGTTGGCATCGAGCGCCTGATAGACGTTGGCGAGGGTCTGCGCCTCCACGCCCTGGGAGGCGTCCACCACCAGCAGCGAGCCCTCGCAGGCGGCCAGCGAGCGCGACACCTCGTAGGCGAAGTCGACGTGGCCGGGCGTGTCCATCAGGTTCAGGACGTAATCCTTGCCGTCCTGCGCCTTGTATTCCAAGCGCACGGTCTGCGCCTTGATGGTGATTCCGCGCTCCTTCTCGATATCCATCGAGTCGAGCATCTGCTCACTCATGTCGCGCAGCGCGACGGTGCCGGTGGCCTGGATCAGCCGGTCCGCCAGAGTCGATTTGCCGTGGTCGATATGCGCGACGATCGAGAAGTTGCGGATGGATTCGATCGGGGCTGTCATCGGCATTCCGTTCGGGCGCGCGCCGGCGCGCACCGTCTGATGTCGGGGCGTATTCGAATGGATCGGCTGCTGCGCGAGATAGCAGCGCCACGGGAAGGCGCCAAGCGCACCCGCGGTCGGCGCGCCATCCTGTCACCCGGGGCCGGAAGGACGGATCCCGAAAAACCGACGGGGGCCGGACGGGTCCGGCCCCCGGGGTCAGGGACGCAAGGTCCTGGCTTCGCTCCGCGCGAGCCGCTCAGCGGCCGCGATCGCGGATCAGACGCTCGATCTCGGCTTCGCCGTGGGAGCGCGCCTTGGCCTCGGTCGGGTGCTTCCGGTCCGAACGCTGGTGCAACTTCCCGTGCTTCCGGATGCTCCACTGGAACATCGAGCCGCTCTCGCCGACCGGCTCGACGTCGAGGCTGAAGGGGTAGGTATCTGTCTGGGTATCGCTCATAGCGCGGATATGGGGCATTCAGCGACGTTTCGCCATGCCCCATCGCGAAGTCCTTACATCGCGTCGTTGCATCATCACGTCTCCGACCCGGTTGCGCGCGCACGCGCGGCCATGGCAACGAGGCTTTTGCGCAGTGCTCCCATGTCGGCGACGCGTTCCGGGTAGAGCACCCGGGCGGTGCGGTCCCCCGCCATCAGGTCCATGCCCTCGGGGTCGAGGCCGGTGAGTCGCCAGGGCAGCCCGGCCTCGCCGCCGGCGCCGATCGCGTAGAGCGCCAGCGCGTCGGCGTGGTCGGCATTCATGTGCTCCACGGCGCCGCGCTCGGCTGCCACCACGGCCTCCGCGCCCGCGAGGTCGAGGAGCAGTTGGTCGCGGGTCAGCGTCGCGGCCTTTGCGAAGCCGCCGTTGAGGTGACCCGATTCGGGATCCAGGGCGAAAAAGCCGAAATCCGGGAAGTCGGCGTAGAGCTTCGCCTTGGGATGGCGGGCGAGGAACCGCTCCCGCGCCCGGGGCTCGCTGGTCTGAACCGCACAGCCGACGACCGTCAGACGAGGATGGGCGAGGGGATCGCCCTTGCCGCCCTGCGAGAATAGCAGCGAGCAGCGCGGATCGGCCAACAGGTTGCGTGTGTGGGCCGACAGCCGCGACAGCAGCATCAGCGGCGTCCCGTCCGCGTCGGTGGCCATCGTCACCAGCGACGCGAACGGGGTGCCGTCCGGGTCGAGGGTCGCGAGGGCGCCGGACCGGATGCCGCGCAGCAGGCTGCGCGACAGCCCGATCGCGTCGAACGGCGCCGCCTCGGCGGGCAGCGGACGGGCCGGGCCGCCCGCGCCCGGACCGCTCTCGATCGTCTCATCCATCCGCGATTCCTCCCCGCTCGCACGACCGCCTTCATCGGCTGCCACGTTAGCGGTGTCGGGGCGGAATGCGAGGCGCCCGACCCGCGTCAGATCGGCCGTCGACGTCGGACGTTACGGCCAAGCTATGACCGCCGCTCGCTTTTTCCGATCGGCCGTACTAAAGCACCTGTCCCTTTGCGTGCGCCGGGCTGCGCCGAAACCGCCCGGTTCGCGTTTTGTCTGCCCCTCGGGGGCCGGGATGCGGCGCGGCCTGTGCGTAAAGCCGGGACCGCGCCTTCGCCCGTTCAGTCAGGGACCGCGCATGCCGACCATCGCCCTCGTCGACGACGACCGGAATATCCTCACCTCTGTGTCGATCGCGCTGGAGACCGAAGGCTACCGCATCCAGACCTACACGGACGGTGCCTCCGCCCTGGACGGTCTGCGACACTCGCCGCCGGATCTCGCCATCTTCGACATCAAGATGCCGCGCATGGACGGCATGGAGCTTCTCCGACGCCTGCGGCAGAAATCTGACCTTCCCGTGATCTTCCTGACGTCGAAGGACGAGGAGATCGACGAGCTGTTCGGCCTGAAGATGGGCGCCGACGATTTCATCCATAAGCCGTTCTCGCAGCGGCTGCTGGTGGAACGCGTCAAGGCCGTCCTCCGGCGTTTCGCCAAGGAGGCCCCGGGCGCGACGCGCAGCGGCGAGGCCGAAATCGCGGCCCGCTCCCTGGAGCGCGGTGCGCTGATGATGGATCCCGAGCGCCACACCTGCACCTGGAAGGGCGAGCCCGTGACCCTCACGGTTACGGAGTTCCTGATTCTCCAGGCGCTGGCCCAGCGCCCCGGCGTGGTGAAGAGCCGGAACGCCCTGATGGATGCGGCCTACGACGATCAGGTCTACGTGGATGACCGGACGATCGACAGCCACATCAAGCGCCTGCGGAAGAAGTTCAAGGTGACGGACCAGGCCTTCGACATGATCGAGACGCTCTACGGCGTCGGCTACCGGTTCAAGGAGGCATGATCTTCAGGATCCTCGCCGCGTGACCGCCCGCACTCCTTCCCAGACTGAGGATGCCCGACCCCGCACCTCCCTGGCCCAGGCCCTGTCCCGCCCGCTCGCGTTGCCCCGCGCCCTGTGGGACGCCGTCGGCCAGCGCGCCTCGTCGAGCCTGACGCGGCGCATCGTCGTCCTTAACCTCGTCGGGCTGATCGCCCTGCTCGTCGGGTTTCTCTACCTGAACCAGTTCCGCCAGGGCCTGATCCAGGCACGGATCCAGAGCCTCGCCATCCAGGGCGAGATCATCGCGGGGGCGATCGCGGCTTCGGCGTCGGTGGACACCGATACGATCCGCATCGATCCCGACAAACTGCTCCAGCAGCAGGCCGGCGAGGCCGCCGAGGAGGAATCACAGCCGCTCGCGTTCTCGCTCAACCCCGAGAAGGTGGCGCCCCTCCTGTCGCGCCTCGTGACGCCGACGGGTAACCGCGCCCGGGTCTACGATCAGGAGGGCGGCCTCCTGTTCGACACCCGCACCCTGTTCAAGCGCGGCGACGCGAGCCGCCCCGATCCGCTGGAGCCGAAGCCCCACAAGCCCGGGATGCTCGAATCCGCGTTCGAGGCGGTCCAGTCGAAGCTCGGCGGCCTGTTCCGCGGCCGGACCGACGCGACCGAGGAAACGGGGCCGGTGAACGGCCATTCCCTCCGAGAGGTCCAAGCGGCCCTCGGCGGCAACCGCGACAGCCTCGTCCGCCGCAACAAGCTCGGCGAGACCACGGTCTCGGTTGCGGTGCCGATCCACCGGGCCGGCTCGGTCCGCGGCGCCCTGCTGATCTCGACCCAGGGCGACGCCATCGACCGGGTCATCGCCTCGGAACGATTCGGCCTGCTGCAGGTGTTCCTCGTGGCATCGGCGGTGATGGTGGTCCTGTCGTTCCTCCTGGCCGGCGCCATCGCGGGTCCGGTGCGGCGCCTCGCGGAGGCGGCCGAGAAGGTCCGCATGGGCATCAAGACCCGCGAGGAAATCCCCGATTTCACGGAGCGCACCGACGAGATCGGCCACCTGTCGGGCGCCTTGCGCGACATGACCCAGGCGCTCTACCGGCGGATCGACGCCATCGAGAGCTTCGCGGCCGATGTCAGCCACGAGTTGAAGAACCCCCTGACCTCCCTCCGCAGCGCTGTGGAGACGCTACCGCTCGCGAAGTCGGACGAGTCCCGCGGCCGCCTGATGGCGATCATCCAGCATGACGTGAAGCGCCTCGACCGGCTGATCAGCGACATCGCCGACGCTTCGCGGCTCGATGCCGAACTGGCGCGGGCGGAGGCGCGGCGGGTCGATCTGCGGCGGCTTCTCACCACCGTCGTTTCCGTCGCCAACGAGCGGCGGCGCCCGAAGGACTGCCTGATTCAGCTCGACGTCGAATCGACCGGATCCGAGCAGGATGCGCCGTTCACGATCATCGGTCACGACAGCCGGCTCGGGCAGGTCGTCAACAACCTCCTCGACAACGCCCGCTCATTCTCGCCGAGCGACGCCAAGGTCCGGGTCGTGCTGCGCCGGGTTCGCGGCGAGGTGGAGATGATCTGCGAGGACGAAGGGCCGGGCATCCCCGAGCACGCGTTGGAGCGGATCTTCGAGCGCTTCTACACCGACCGTCCGGAGCAGGGCTTCGGCCAGAATTCGGGTCTCGGCCTGTCGATCTCCCGCCAGATCGTGCAGGCTCATCGCGGTACGATCCGGGCCGAGAACCGTCCCGGTGCCCCCGATGAGGACGGCGAGCCGACGGTGCGGGGCGCGCGCTTCGTCGTGCGCCTGCCGGCGGCACCGCGGCAGCTTCACGCCTGATGATCACCCTTCACGGCGCCTGCGTCGCGCTGTGCGGGTCCGGGATCCTGATCCGCGGGCCGTCCGGAGCCGGCAAATCCAGCCTCGCCCTGTTCCTCGCCACCGCGGCGGACGGAGCCTTCGTGGCCGACGATCGGGTCGTCTGCATGGCGCGCGACGGGCGACTCGTCGCCTCCCCACATCCGGCGCTGGCCGGGCGGGTCGAGGTCCGGGGGCAGGGGATCCTTTCGGTGGCCGATCTCGGTCTACCGTCCGCGCCGGAGGCGGTGCTGCATCTCGCCGTAGATCTCGTCGATTCGGCGATGCGCCTGCCGGAGCCGCCAGCGGATGCGGTGCTCCTCGGAATCACCCTGCATCGCCTCGTGCTCGATCGCGGTGCCCGTTCGGCCGGCCTTGCCCCGCTCCTGATCCGTGCGGCACTGCGAAAACATCATCCGTGACTTCGCAGCCGCACAGGCCGCTTGAGTCGCGCAACATTGGTATACCCCCATGGCGCGCACGAAGCGCGCGTGGCATGATCGCGGCAATGTCCGGGCAAAAAAGTCGCGTTCGCCTTGTTGGGGGCTGTGCGATGCACAACATGGCGACACACACAGGACGTTGGAACACGTGTCCATGATTGGCATGGTGCTCGTCACCCACGGGCTACTGGCGACCGAATTCAAGGCCGCTCTGGAGCACGTGGTCGGCCCACAGGATCAGATCGAGACGATCACGATCGGGCCGGAGGACGATATGGAATTGCGACGCCGGGACATCATGTCCGCGGTCTGTCGCGTGAATACCGGAGAGGGCGTGGTGGTGCTGACCGACATGTTCGGCGGCACCCCCTCCAATCTTGCCCTCTCCTGCATGAACGGCGGCTCCGTTGAGGTGGTGGCCGGAATCAATCTGCCGATGCTGATCAAGCTTGCCAGCGTCCGCGACGAGGAGAAGCTCGGCGACGCCGTGCTCCACGCTCAGGAAGCCGGTCGAAAATACATCAACGTCGCCTCGCGAGTTCTCGCGGGTAAGTAGTTTACCTCGGTCAGGACTCCAGTACGGCCGCCCTGGGGGCCGACCGTCGCGCGCTGACGGTGATTCCCACGGATGCCGCGATCACCATTGCGATCGCGAGCCACTGCACGGCGCTGATTTGCTCTCCCAACAGGATGAGTCCCGCGCAGGCCGCAACGGCCGGCTCCACGCTCATCAGGACACCGAAGCTCTTCCGATCGAGTCGGCGCAGGGCGATCATCTCCAGCGAGTAGGGCAGGGCGCTCGACATCAGCGCCACCGCGAGGCCCGCAGCCAGGATGCCGGGCGCGAGCAGGGCCGAACCGGCCTCCGCGATGCCGAAGGGCGCCACGACGAGCGCAGCCGTTAACATCCCCAGAGACACGGCCTGGCCGCCATCGATGCGCCCGGCCCGCTGCCCGAACAGGATGTAGAGCGCCCAGGCCAGCGCCGCACCGAGGTCGAGCAGGATGCCGACGGGATCGAGCCCGTCCGTGGTGGCGATCGGCAGCAGCAGCGTCAGCCCGGCCACCGCCACACCGATCCACAGGAAATCCGAGCGGCGGCGGGACGCGATCAGCGCAACGGCCAGAGGACCGACGAACTCGATGGCCACGGCCGGTCCGAGGGGCAGGCGCGCCAGGGCGAGGTAGAATAGCAGGTTCATCAGCCCGAGGGCGGTCCCGTAGAGGGCGATCCAGCCGGCCTCGCGCGCCGGAAGGCTGCGTCGCCATGGCTGCCAGACGGCAATCAGGATCAGCGCCGAGAAGCCGACCCGCAGGGCGGACGTCCCGGCTGCGCCGACCGCCGGGAACAGACTCTTGGCGAAGGTCGCGCCGCACTGGAGGGAGAGCATGCCGGTGACGAGGGCCGCCACCGAGAGAACAGTATCGCCGACGCCGAACCTGTTGTGTGACACGCGTCGACATTCCTCAGGATCGCGATCCGGCGCAGGGATAGCAGCCTCGGCGTCCGATCTGGGCGTGGCCGGCAGAGCGGCCGTCCTCGTGACGCTTCGATGCATCGCCGCCCCGGCCGGCCGCACCGAAGCGCGGCCCCTCCCGCCTATGTGAAAGGTGGCCCGAGGGCCGGGGACGCGCACCGGCGGATCCCGATCCGGGCAGTCCTCAGAGGATGAACCGGCTCAGATCCGCATTCGCCGCCAGATCCTGCACGCGGTCGCGCACGTAGGCGGCGTCGATCGGCACCGTTTCGCCGGATCGGTCCGTCGCCGTGAAGGAGATCTCGTCGATCACCCGCTCCAGGACCGTCTGAAGCCGGCGGGCACCGATGTTCTCCACCGATGAGTTCACCTCGACGGCGACACGGGCGAGGGCGTCCACGGCGTCCTCGGTGAAGGTGAGGATCACGCCCTCCGTCTCCATCAGGGCCACGGTCTGCTTGATCAGGCTCGCCTCTGTGGCGGTGAGGATCTGCTTGAAGTCGTCCACCGTCAGCGGCTGGAGCTCCACCCGGATCGGCAGCCGGCCCTGCAACTCGGGCAGGAGGTCGGACGGCTTCGAGACGTGGAAGGCGCCCGAGGCAATGAAGAGAATGTGGTCGGTCTTCACCGGCCCGTGCTTGGTGGTGACGGTGGTGCCCTCGATCAACGGCAGCAGGTCGCGCTGAACGCCCTCGCGGGACACGTCGCCGGAGGTGCGGCCCTCGCGGGCGCAGATCTTGTCGATCTCGTCGAGGAACACGATGCCGTTGTTCTCGACCTCGCCGATCGCCTCACGGACCAGCGCCTCGTCGTCGACGAGCTTGTCGGATTCCTCGGCCATCAACGGTGCGTAGGCGTCCCGCACCAAGATCCGGCGCGGCTTGCCGCGCTGGCCGCCGAGCGCCTTGCCGAGCATGTCGCCGATGTTGATCGCGCCCATGGACGCGCCCGGCATGCCGGGGATCTCGAACATCGGCATGCCGGTGGGGGCGCCGGACGTCAGCTCCAGCTCGACTTCCTTGTCGTCGAGTTCGCTGTTGCGCAGCTTGCGCCGGAAACTGTCGCGGGTGGACTGGCTGGCGGTCGGCCCGACGAGGGCGTCGAGGAGCCGGTTCTCGGCCGCAGCTTCGGCCTTGGCCTTAACGCCCTCCCGCTTTGCCTGCCGGGTCAGGCCGATCGCCACCTCCACGAGGTCGCGGACGATTTGCTCGACGTCGCGGCCGACATAGCCGACCTCGGTGAATTTGGTGGCTTCGATCTTGAGGAACGGCGCATTGGCGAGGCGGGCGAGGCGGCGCGCGATCTCGGTCTTGCCGCAGCCGGTCGGCCCGATCATCAGGATGTTCTTGGGCGCGACCTCCTCACGGAGAGGTCCTGTGAGCTGCTGGCGCCGCCAGCGATTGCGCAACGCGATCGCCACGGCGCGCTTGGCGTCGTGCTGTCCGACGATGAAGCGATCGAGTTCGGACACGATCTCGCGCGGAGAGAACGTCGTCACCGCTGTGCCATCCCTGTTCCCGGCCCGAATGCGGCCCCGCGCCGGGAATGGGGTTCCGCGCCGCCCCGCGCAAGGGGCGAGGCGCGGTCAGATAGCCGCCTCAGTGCGTCGCCGGGACCGCGCCCGTACCGTCCTTGTCGTGCTGGCCGAACCGCTCCACCAGGGTCGTGCTCGCCGCATTGAGCCCCACGACCGCGACGTCGCGGCCGCGGGCGCGGGCCTTGAGCACCACGCGGTCGAGGGCGGCGACGGCCGAGATGTCCCAGAAATGCGCCGCGTGGACGTCGATCACGAGTCGCTCGACCGGCTCGAGCACGTCGATTGCCTCCGAGAAGGTGCCCGCCGAGGCAAAGAAGACCTGTCCGGAGACGCTGTAGGTCCGGGTCCGCCCGTCCGCCGAGAGGGCCGAGGTGATCCGGTTGAGCCGGGAGACCTTGCCGGCGAAGAACACGCCGGAGAGCAGCACGCCGGCCAGCACGCCGATGGCGAGATCCTTGGTGGCCACCACGACGAGGACGGTCGCCAGCATGACCGCGGAGGAGGGCAGCGGGTTCGTCCGGAGGCGCGCCAGCGAGCGCCAAGAGAACGTGTTGATCGAGACCATGATCATCACGGCGGTGAGCGCCGCCACCGGCACCACGGCGAGCAGGTCCTGAAGCGCCACGAGGAGCAGCAGCAGGAACGCCCCGGCCACCAGGGTCGAGAGACGGCCGCGGGCGCCGGAGGAGACGTTGATCACCGACTGGCCGATCATCGCACAGCCGCCCATGCCGCCGAACACCGCGGAGGCCATGTTGGCGACGCCCTGGCCCATGCATTCGCGATTCTTGTCGCTGCCGGTATCGGTCAGGTCGTCGACGATCTGCGCGGTGAGGAGGCTCTCCAGCAGGCCAACCGCGGCGAGCGTCGCCGCGTAGGGCAGCAGGATCCGGAACGTCTCCCAGGTCAGGGGGACGTCCGGAAGGACGAAGCGCGGCAGTGACGAGGGCAGGGCGCCGAGATGGGCGACCGTCCGGACGTCGAGGTGGAAGACCGCGGTGATCGCCGTCAGCACCGCGATCGCCACGAGGGGCGACGGGATCGCACGGGTGATCCGCGGGAATCCGTAGATGATGGCGAGACCGAGGGCGATCAGACCGTAGGTCGCCGGCGTGACCCCGGTGAGTTCGGGCATCTGCGCCAGGAAGATCAGGATCGCCAGGGCGTTGACGAAGCCGGTCATGACCGATTGCGAGACGAAGCGCATCAGCCGACCGAGCTTCAAAAAGCCCGCCAGGATCTGGATGAGGCCCATCAGGATGGTGGCGGCGAAGAGGTACTGCACCCCGTGCTCCCGCACGAGGTCGACCATCACCACGGCGGTGGCCGCGGTGGCGGCCGAAATCATCGCCGGGCGGCCACCCGCGAAGGCGATGGTGCAGGCGATGACCACGGAGGCGTAGAGGCCGACCTTGGGGTCGACCCCGGCGATCACCGAGAAGCCGATGGCCTCGGGGATCAACGCGAGGGCGACGACGATGCCCGAAAGCGTGTCGCCGCGGATGTTGGATGTCCACGACCGGAGAGATCCGGGCCGTCCGGAGAAGCTGAGTGACATAAGGGAATCCGCACGAGCGGCGCGCCCGCGTCGCTGGCGGGTCCAAACGCGTCTCGAATGCGTGGTCCGGCGGATCGGCGGCCGGAAGAGCCACCCGGGCTTTCACCGGGTCCTTGCGAATGCGCGGACCCTACGGGTGTGTGCGCTGCAATGCAACATGCAGGCGCCGCGACGCGACGCTCAGGCCGCCCGCACCTGCGCCACGAAGCCCGCGACCTCGCCACCAAGCCCGCTGGAACGGCGGGCGATGTCGGCCGCCGCGTCCAGAACCTCGGCGGCGCTGGCGCCGGTGTTCCGGGCCGCTCCGAGGACGAGCGCCATGGTCTCGGTGACGGCGCGAGTGCCGCTCGCGGCTTCGGAAACGCTGCGCGCGATCTCCTGGGTGGCGAGCTGCTGCTCCTCGACGGCCGCGGCAACGCCGAGGGCGATCCCATGCACCTGCTCGATCGTGCCGCCGATCTCCTCGATGGCGGCGACCGCCTCGTGGGTCGCGGCGCGCATCGCCGCGATCTGACCCGCGATCTCGTCGGTGGCCTTGGCGGTCTGCGTTGCCAGATCCTTCACTTCGGTGGCGACGACCGCGAAGCCGCGCCCGGCCTCGCCGGCCCGGGCCGCTTCGATCGTGGCGTTCAGGGCCAGCAGGTTGGTCTGGCCGGCGATGGTGGAGATCAGCGAGACGACCTGGCCGATCCCGTCGGCGCTGCGGGCGAGCGCCTGAACGCTGGACCGGGTCCGTCGCGCCGCCTCGACAGCGCTCTCGGCCGCAGTCGAGGTCTGCGTGACCTGCACGCCGATCTCGCTCGCCGTGGCGGCGAGTTCCTCGGTGGCGGCGGCGACGGCCTCGACGTTGTAGGCTGTGGTCTCGGCCGCTCGGGTAACGGCCTGCGACTGCGTCCCGGCATGCTCGGCGTTGCCCGCCATGGTTGCGGCGGCACGCTCCAGTCCGGCGGCGGCGCCGGCGAGGTGGTCCACCAAGCCGCCAATGCTGCCCTGGAATCGGTCGGCGAGGCCGGACATCTCGGAGCGCTTGCGCGTGTCCGAATCGAGCCGCATCCGGTCATGCTCGTGACGCAGGCTCTCGGACTCCCGCATCGTATCGCTGAACACCTGCATACTCGTCCAGATCGCGCCGATCTCGTCGCGCCCTGGCTTGATCGCCGGCATCGTCAGGTCTCCGCGTGAGAGGCGCTGGATCGCATCCGAGACCGCGCGAAGGGGCCGGGCGATCTGCCGTTGTCCGACGAGGAAGCCGAGGAGGCAGCAGATTGCGGTTCCGGCAAGGGCCAGCCCGAGGAGAAGCAAGGTCCGCGTCTCGAACAACGCCTGCGTATCGGCCTTGATCGCGCTCATCTCGTCCCGGCCGCGGGTGACCAGGGTATCGATGCTGGCCTGGAAAGCCTTGCGGTTGGCGCGGTTTGCGTCGTTGAACCCCAGCTCGGCGGCGGCCTTCGGGCCGGACGTGTCGCCGGCATCGGCGAGGGTGCTGCGCAGGTTCCGGAACGCATCGGCGTTGCGCATCATGGTCTCGAAGAGCGGGCGCTCGGCTGCGGTCACCCGTGGTGCCCACTCCGCCCTAAGGGCGTCCATCTCGGCCAAGCCCTTGCGGATGCCGGCTGTGTATTTCGCGGCCTCGGCACGGTCGGCCGACGCATAGACGCCGCGCGAATCCATCGTCACCTCGGCTGCGAGGCGATTGAAATTCGCGGCGTCTAGCGCCCGGATCGACGCGCTCTCGACGTCTGTCAGGGCGCGTTCGAAGCTCTGGAGCGTGGCGACGCTCACCCCGGCCACCACCAGCGTCGTCAGGCTGCAGGCGCCGACAAAGCCCAGAAGTTTTCCGCCGATTTTCATTGGATTTCCAACCGTGGTGGCTCGGTTGGCGCTAAAATGCCGTATATTCGTCAATGCGTCGTAAACCGTCGACGGACGGCAATATTGGTCGTCGTCAAACGTGTGGTGACGGAAGCAGCCGGGCGCGCGGTTCGGAGCGAACCGCGCGGCACCGTTCAGGCGGCTCTGACGTTTTCGAGGAAGCGRCCGACTTCTGCGGTCAGGGCGTGGGATTGCCGCGACAGCTCGGCGGCGGCGCCGAGAACCTGGCTGGCCGCGGCTCCGGTCTCCTCCGCCGCGCCGGCGACGCCGGAGATGTTGCTCGTCACCTCGCCGGCGCCGAGGGCCGCCTGCGCGACGTTGCGGACGATCTCCTGGGTGGCCGCGCCCTGCTGCTCCACCGCGGCGGCGATCGAGGTCGCCACGCCGCTGATCTCCCGGATCCGCTCGGTGA